>JAOZVK010000378.1 GCA_029938185.1 Bacteroidales bacterium
AATGCTAAACATTTTATTTTCAATATCTTTTAAGTTCGTAAAGTAGAATTATAATAATCGCAAAAATAATAAAAACTTATTTAAATAATGGACTCTTCGAGTCTTTTTACCTTGCTTACGCATAAAAATTTTACGACACTTGGTTTTCTATTGATTAAATATTAAAACTAAATTTGTTCGTAAATAAACTTTCAGATATTTGTTTTCATACAACCATCAGTATATCAGCAGCATACAAAACGCGTAAGCCACATTAAAAAGGTCGAAGACCTTATTTTATAGGTTGATAAAGATTTGTAATAAATTTGCTTGAATCTGTTTCAACATTAGGGTCTGTAATATACTCTTCCCACGGTACTCCGTTGTTTTCCATTGAATTTTCGCCAATATATTTAAACAATTCGCCCCACGATTCAGACGTTTTTTTGTATTCGCCTATATGTTCAATTACAGCTACATTGCCTTTGTATGTTTTTGATGTGATTATTCTATCGCTACCTTCAGATGCTTGAGACACAATAAGCCCACACTCTATATCTCCACCATTATCATCCCATTGATGAGCTAAACAAATGGGCGGAGCAGATATTTGATTTTTAGTATTCTCTGCATATTTCATTAATTCACCATAAATAGCTCCCATTTCTTGACCGGCATCTTGCCACTGTATTTTTTTCCTTATTGATATTAAATTTTTACTTTCAACTTCTTTTACTGTAATTTTACTTTTTTCCATTTTTACTTATTTTTTATTTAGTATATCAACTGCAAATTTATAGTTAAACCTGCTTAGTCATTTCAACAAATATATGATAAATTTTTATAGTTTTTTTATTTCTTTCATGTTTTGCAATACCTACTTTTATATTTGTATTAATATCATAATTATTAGAAATATCAGTGAAATCTAAAATTTTATGTTTATATTCAATTTCAGATATGTATTGTTTATATTTTTGCCAATTCCCAATAAAATTCTTATCAGAATAAACAATTATATAATTTTCATGTAATCCATTAGCATCGTAATTAAATATTTTTGTAAGATGATTAGAAATTTTCGTTTTGTCAAAATATTTTAAGTTAAATGCTTCATAAATTGCAATAGTTGCTCCTTTGTCATCGTCAATTTTTATATCAATTTCGCCAGCTCTTTTACCAGTTTCTGATTTTCCAAATTGTGTTTGGTCTTTTACTCTAAAATTTTTATTTGTAAGAACATTTGCTACAAAACTGTTTCGGCTGTCTTCGTATTCAGGTATTTGCAACGAGATACGTAAACCTTGAAGTTGTTTTAGAGCCAAAAGAATATAATCAAATAAAGATTGTTGTTTTCCGTTGCCGTTTATTTTTCCAAGTAATTTATTTATTGAAATATTTTCAAAACTTGCTCTGCATTGAATTGTTTTTATCCCATTATCCAATGCTCTGTTAAGAGTTTGAAATGCGTAAAATTCTGGTTCGTCATTATTTTTACATATTTCACAACTACAAGGTGTCATTAATTCTACATAAGGCTGTTTTAGGGTTTTGTTAATTCTTTCTATTTCATATCTTATTATTCCAAACAAATCTTGTTTATTTTTTCCTTTTATTTTAATTTTTACGTGTCTTTCCAAAGTATCGCTAGTAATAATTGCTTTTGTCTGTTCGCGTTCTATTACTGCTCCTTGAAACCAATAAATATTATTTTTAATATAATCGTGCATTCTAACGGTAAGTCGTGTAATAATACCTGCTGGCATAAATTTATATCTAAACTCAAATTGCAGATTATCAGTAGTATCCCAATCAATATTTGGTTCATCGCCGGGTAATAATTCAGGAACAAGATAATCGTTAGTCTCTGGCAAAAGAAAACACAATTCAAATTTTTTCATTAATTCTATTAAAAAAGCAAATTTATCTTCTGGATAATCATGCCAAATATTTGATAATTGCGAAGAATTAAATTTACCATAATTCATTACTACTTCTTTTGTATCTATAATTTTATAAACTGCATTAGTAGCCCATTCTGGTTTAATAAATATTAGATTTCTTAAAATATCATTTCTTTGGAAATGTAAAAATATTCCGAGGTCATGAAAATAATTACTCAAATGAAGGGCTTGCTCTGTGTTTATTTGATAATTTTTACATATTGAAATATATTCATATAGATTAATAAAATCCTTTTGTGTTTGTCTTAATTTATTACGAATATCTATCCATGCTTTTGGTAGCTGTTCGCCAATGTGTGGTAATTTGCGGACTTCTTTTTGTATAACATTTTTAAGTTCTGGTATTCCTGTGCCGTCTTTTGAACTAACATTATAAAAGCCAACAATATTTGGGAAATGTCTTTTTAATAAAGTTTCTCCGATAGATTTTATTCTTTCATCAACTTTATTCTGAACAACAAGTATTGGTGAACTTTGACTTAATAGACTTACAATATTTAGCCAATAATCAAAACTTGCCATGTTTGGCATCATTTTTTCAATTCTTGCGTCCCAAACAAGAATATAAAGTGAGCGTTTACTAAGAAAAAATTGATGCGTAGAATGATAAATATCTTGTCCGCCGAAATCCCAAACATTTATTTTTAGTTCCATTTCATTTTCGGATAACAAATTCCAATGTTTTATATCAATACCTTCTGTTGTTTTTTCATGTTCGTTGTATTTATCATATATTAATCGTTTCATTAATGAAGTTTTGCCAACTGCACCGTGTCCTACGAGTAATAATTTTGTTTCATATAAATTAACTTTTCCTTTTTCAAGCTCTGCAAAATAATTTTTGACGGCTTCTTTGCCTTGTTCTATTATTTCTATTGGTGGGGTTTCTATTGGATTGTCGGATAGATAAATGCCTTTACTTCGTTTTTGTTGAAAATCTAAATAAATTGGATACTTAAAATTAAGAACTTCTTTTTTTATTGTTCTTATATTATTTGCCACAAGGCTTATAACTGATAAATAATCCATTTTGAGTAGATTATATGGAATTTCTTCTAATTTATTACCACCGAGAAATAATCTTTTAAGATTTTTTAATTTTGAAATATCATCAGGCAAAGTCAATATTTTATTATTTTCAAGTATTAGGTTTTCAATTTTGTGCATTTTACATATACTTTTTGGAAAAATGCCAAGATTTTGATTAGACAAAGATAGACTTACAATTTGTCCATCTTCATTTTGTTGAAAATACAAATTATGAATATTATCTGTTTTTTCTTTAAAATTGATAATTTTAATACCTATTTCTTTTTCTAATTGTTCAATTAATTTTGGTTTCATCTTAAATCTAAGTTTTGATTGTTATACTTTAAATGGTTCAATTATTCAATGATACAATAGTGCAATATACTAATTAATAGCTAATAATATTTTTATAAAAGTAAAACCCTTAAGCTAATTTAGTATAAGTAATTGTAAGTAGTCAAACAAAAGTTTTTCGACATTTATGTTTTGTTAAATTGCATATTATTAAGATATTAATAGAATGCGTAAGCCTCATTAAATAGGTCGAAGACCTTACAAAAATATAATTATTTTTTAGCTTCTTAAATTTTATTTACAAACAAATATATTTTATTTTTTTAATTAATTGATAATCAGCAATAATGATTATTATTTAGATGTAAGCAATATAAAAAGCTTCAAAGAGTCATTTTTATTTATTGCATTAAAAAAAATTTTTAATTATATTGCAATGAATTTTAAAATTAGACTCATAAAGCAAAAGTGTCACTAAATAGTTCGATGAGCTAAAAAAGGCTCAAAAAGCCAAAAAATATAAAATAAGTAGGTCGATATATAAAAACAACACTTTTGTTTTTTTTATTATGCTGTTTATCAAGCGTAAGCAAAATTGTTAATTATCCATTGTTCATTGTTAATTACTTATTATGGTAATAAATTTTAAAGGCTCAAAAAAATTTAAAATAGAAATTGAAAGTTGGCTTGAAGATAAAATAATTACAGAACAACAAGCTGGTATACTTTACAATAAATATGACTTATTAAAAGACCCACCTTGGTATCTTCGTTCAAGTTTTATTCTTAAAGGAATAGCTTTGATATTACTTGGAATGGGCATGTTACTTTTGATTTCCGAAAATTGGAATAATTTTAATATACCTGTTCGTATGATGTTTGGAATTGTGCCAATGGCAGTTGCTTATGCATTCGGATTTAATTATTTGTATAAAGAACAAAAAGATGCTGCCGAGCTTGCTTTTTTCTTTGCCAATATCATGTTAGGCGTAAATATATTTCTTCAGGCACAAATTTTTCATATTTCATCGTATTTTCCTAATGGAGTTTTATGGTGGATAATTGGTTCTATTCCAGTGGCAATATACTTTAAAAGTAATTTACACAATTTTTTAATACAAGTTACATATATAATATGGCTTAGCATGCAATTAAATTTTGACCAGTTTTCTTTTTGGTCTATTGCAATTTTTGGCACTATAGTATATCTCTTATATTTAAAACCAAATATTTTTCAGTTTCTATTAGCTGTAATTAGCATGTATTTTTTTATATTTAATATAAACTGGTCTATATATGGAACCTACAAGACAGAATTTCCTTTAATGTTTGGCTCAATAGCATTGCTATTAACTACTATCACTCCGTTTTTTAAAGAACAATACAGCGAATCGTTTTTATCAAAAATTCATGGAGTAGGCGTACTTATTATTTTAATTATTCTTTATTTTTTAACATTTTCGGATATTATTGACGAATTTGCCAGAACAAAACCTACATTAACTACTTATGTTATTTTAGGAGTATCTTTAATTTTGTATTTTAAGGAAGGAATGAATGATTTTACAAACTGGGCATATGGTATGATGATTTTCTTTATATTATTCCACCAAATAGCTGCTAACAGTGTTAATAACAGTACTGCTGAAAGAGAAATGTTGAATTTTGCAGGTGTTGTTATTACAAATATTATATTTATGGCACATCTAATTTGGAGAATAAGATATGGTATGGTAAAAAGAATAAAAAGACATTTTATGTTTGGTATTTTCCTACTATTTATTTTAGCCCTAACAAGATATATTGATTTCTTTGAAGACTACATTCTTACATCAATAATATTTATTTTGGGTGGTATTGCTCTTTTTGTACTTAATAATTATTGGAACAAAAAATATGAAGTAAAGAAATGACGAATTATAAATTACGAATTGGTTTACACCTAAATATAAGTATCTTACAAAAAACAAATCGGAAAGTTATTTTTTAACGATTCCTAAGTGAGTAACTAAGGAGTTAAAAGCTGAAAGTTATAAGTTTGTTACCTTTTTAGTTGTAATATCTGGCTACACGTATAGTATTGGACATTATTTTATTTTTTGACAGGATTTACAGGATTGATTTTTATCCTGTTACGAAATACCTGATAAACAAGACAGTCCAACTTCTGACGGGTAGCCTAATATCTTATAGTAAGAATGTGGCAAGTTTTAAACGTAAATAACAGTTGAATAGGAAAAATATCTAATACTGAATATCGTTTTATGAAACTGGCTACAAGTTTTAAGTTAGCCGCTTTTTAACCGCAAAGTTACACAAAGTTTGACGCAAAGTTTCGCAAAGTTTTGCTAATCTTTACCTTAATTCTATGATTAGAACTACATGATAAACAAGACAGTCCAACTTTTGACGGGTAGCATAAAAATAGTTTTTATTATTATCTTCTTTTTCACATCCTAAAAAATTTTGAATGACAGATTAAAATAGCCTAATGTATTAAGACATAAATTGCTTAAGTTTATAAATGTAATAATTTGACAGGA
>JAOZVK010000379.1 GCA_029938185.1 Bacteroidales bacterium
TTTTTATCCTGTTACGAAACACCTGATAAACAAGACTGTCCAACTTCTGACGGGTTGCCCACATTTTTTGTAAATCACTATCATGTAGTCAATTGTATAAAACTAAATATCAAAATACTTTTGTAAGACTACTTAATAAACTACACATTAAGATTTTAAATAAAAAAAGACAAGTTTTTACTTGTCTTTTTTTATTAATGTAGATATTGAATTTTTTACAGTTTTTTAGCAACATATGTTCTTACAAGTTTTCGTGATAACTTGTCTACAAATCTATTATAGTTTTCTGTTTCTGTTTTTTTCTGATGTGCTTTTACTTTTATAAACTCAATATTCATATTTTCGATATAATATATAAGTTGTTTTACTAAATCGCTATTTCGTATTGGTTCCCCTTTTTTTGTTTTATAGTTTTGTATTTTTAGTTTTAATAAGCGTTTCTCAATATTAGCAACATACTGACTATCTGTATGTATATTTATTTTAGAACTAATAATATTATTGTTTTTGATATAATCGAACACGCCTAAAACGGCCATCAGCTCCATTCTATTATTAGTAGTGGTTTCATTTGTTTCATTCAACACAATTCTATTATTATCTATAAACATTATTGCAGCCCATGCTCCAATTTTATATTTTGTGTTACAGCTTCCATCAGTGTAGGCACTTATAATATTATCTGAATTCATTATATGATTTTATTATTATTGATTGTCAATTTATTAACCTGAATAATTCACAAATTTTCTATTCCGATGCGTAACTGTCTGTATATCTGAACGTCCTCAATTTCTAAATAATTGAAATAGTTCACTATTACAATTATTTAGAAATCTGCGGTTGTTCAAATCTATCAGACATTTACGCATCTCATAACCAAAATTTATGAATTAATCACGCTAAAGAGTAAAATGAATTTGTGCTTAAATAAACTTGATGAACTTTTTATAATATATTTGTACTGGTCTGTTACATGTAGTTTATTTTAATACTGTCGGTGTGGCTTACGCATTTGTGTATATTGTTATTATTTAACTAATTATACAAATATAAATGTCAAAAAACTTTTGTAACAGTACAATTTAAATATTAGAATTTTTTAGAATGATATTAAAATAATCATTGTATTTTTTTTGCAACTTAAAAATATCTAAAGCTTTTGTTGTAAAATTGTCGGAAATAACATCTTTATCAATAAACTTATGTATAACAGCATAACTTTTAAACCTCAATAAATCAATATCTTTATAATCTTTGGGAAAACCTCTTGGAGCAGTTTTTAGTTTTTCGCCATATATTTCCGAAAATATTTCTTTAAAGTGCTTTTCTTCAATAATATCTTTTAGTTGCTGCGAATCTTCAAAGATATCAGTTCTAATCGCCTTTAGTACAGGAGGCTGAGGATTATATATTCCTCCTCCTGCAAAAGATTCATTTGGTTCAATATGAATATAATATCCTGCATTTGGGCTTTTGCGTCCACCTTTTGAAATGTATGCACCGAAATTTGTTTTATATGGAGTTTTATCCTTTGAGAAACGTGTATCTTTATAAATTCTAAAAATACAATCTTTTGGATTTAACAAACCAATTTCGTTATCAAAATCTTTAATACCAACTATAAGTTTATTAACAAAGTTTTCAAAATCGTTTTGATGCGACTTGAATATACTTTTATTATCATTAAACCAATCTCTGTTATTATTTATTTTCAGCTCATTTAGAAAATTAACTATTTTTTCCATATCATAAAATTTAAGGTCTTTGACCTATTTAATGTGGCTTACGCGTTTTTATAAAAAATTGTCATTTAATTAATTGTGTAAAACAAATATCGAAAAATTTTTGTAAGACTACTTAATATTATTTTTGCTTGAAATATATTATTATTACTTTTTAATCAACTGAAAAAACATATACTCTAAACAGTTATAGTTTAACAAACTGTTATCAATTATTAATAAAAATATTGTACCATTGTATCATTGAATAATTGTACCATTTAAAGTATAAACAGAAAATTATTTATGCGTAAGCAACATTAAAAAGCTCGAAGAGCCTAAAATTCAACAACTCTAATAGTATCAAGTCTTAATCTGACCTTTAGCCATTTTTCTAATATTTCTTTTTGTTCTTTTCTTTGTTTTTTCCATGCATAGCCATTCCAGGCAACCAAAAAAGTAGAAATAGTATCAATTCTGCCCGAATCGTTTGTTTCAATTGTTTTGGCATAAGCAAATTTATTTATTTTCTCAAAATAAATTTTCACTTCTTTTCTTAGGTTTGTGTACGGAATAGTATCTTTTTTATGTTTCAGTAATTTATCTTCAAGGAATTTAATCCTTTTATCTTTATTTAGCATTAATTCCTCATTTTTTTTATAAATATCTTCTAAAACACCAACTCTGACATCTTTGCTCAAATTACTGCTAAGATAATCTATTCTACTATTAATGTCTTCGGGATTAAACGTTTCGGTAGCTTGATGTACAGTAAGTCTCGTTTTATCAGTATAGGTAATTCCACTTTTCCAGAAACCGCCTGATTTTATTAAACCATAATCTTTCAATTTTTCGTTTAAAGCATCAACTTTGCTCTGTTCTACCTCATCACCAATAATATACAATTCTATTATCGAAAGTGTATCAGAGTATGTAATTTTTGAATTTATAACTTTACTTTTTTTAAAATCTATATTTTCATTTAAATACAGGTTTACCATTGTATTAAATCTTGACTCTTTTATAACATTCCAAAATATTTTAGTACTAGGCAATATAATAATGATAATGAATACAAGCATGTATTTTTTTATTCTACTTTCTCGCTTTGGGTCTATAAAATGTTTAATAGGAAATCGTAGATAACGAACAATTATTAGTGTTGATAGACTAATAAAAACAGTGTTAAGAAAAAACAAATAAAAAGCACCAAAAAAATAAGACAACTGCCAAGTAGCCAGACCATATCCAGCTGTACAAAGAGGAGGCATTAGTGCTGTGGCAATTGCAACTCCAGGAATTACATTAGTTTTTTCGCTTTTCGAACCAGCAACAATTCCAGCTACACCACCAAAAATTGCAATAAGTACATCAAGAAAAGTAGGTTTGGTTCTGGCAATTAGTTCGCCACTTGCTTCGCTTAACGGACTTATCAGAAAATAAATTGTTGAAGTTATTAAACTTATTACTATTGCTACACCAAAGTTTTTTAGTGATTTTACTAATGTTTCCCAGTCGTTTGTACCTACTGATAATCCAATTGCAAGAATAGGTCCCATTAATGGAGATATAAGCATAGCTCCTATTACTACTGGGGTTGAGTTTACATTTAATCCTATTGAGGCTATAAAAATTGAAGTTATTAAAATCCAAACTGAGTGTCCTTTAAAAACCATATCTTTTTTTATTCCTTCTATAGTACCATTTACATCAGTACCATCGCGAATACTCATAATATTTACAATATATTCGCTTACAGATTTAAATAGAGTTCTTAAATTTCGCTTTACAGCTATTCGTTTTCTTAAAAGCTCTATATCTTCTTTATTTTTTTCTTTATTTTCCATTATTAGCTATTTCAATGATTAAGCAAGCGCAGCTATTATAATTAATTTGTCCTAAATTTATATATAAACAAGCTTAAAAAAAAATTATACTAAAAAGTATATATGTAATACTGGGGGTTACAAATTAATAAATAAGGTCTTCGACCTATTTATAGTTGCTTACGATTCAGTATAAAGGCAACTTAATCAGGAGATTATGAATAAGTAAATGTCGAAAAACTTTTGTAACAGTACTTATATATTTAATTACCTAATAATAATCATGCAAATTACTTATAAACATCTATGCAATAATTTTAATATATTATGTAAAAGTTTATATATTAAAAATATAATCAATTATATATCATATATATAAAGTATTAAATAAATTCTTAAATTTATTCTGGTATAGAATTTGTATTTTACTAAAGCATATAATTATAATTCAATTTTTAATGGTTTAATCTCAATAATAATTTTAATAAAAAGGGTGGACTTTGTTTTTTATTCATGGCTCAATTTGCAAAGTTCTCTTTTTTTAAACTGTTAAATTTAATAAACAAAATATACTTAAATTAAACAAAAATGAAAAAAATTATATTTATTATTATATTTTCCTTTTTTCTCTTTTTTATAACAAATAAAACTTCGGCACAGCTAAATTATAATAATGAAACTGTAAAGCTACCCCAAAAAACAAATCTGTTGCTTAAACAAGGTGCAAACAGAATGATACGTACTGGAAAAAAAGAAAAAAATATAGATTCATTGTATAGAAAAACTATCAAATATCGAAAAAACACACCCCATATGATTGAACTATGGAAATATACAAAAAACAATAGTGTATCATAAGGTCTTCAACATATTAAGGTCTTCGACCTATTTATAGTTGCTTACGCATTAGTATAAAAGCAACTTAATCAGCAAGTTATAAATAAGTAAATGTTGAAAAACTTTTGTAACAGCACTTATAATATTGCTTATGTATGAATTATAACAGGCAATATTTCAAAAAAGTAGTGATGATATTTGGTAAGTTAAAAAGTATGATTGTTTAGACAAAGTATACAAAAAGACTAAAAAATAAAAAAACTGATAATAACTATTATCAGTTTTTTTTGTTTTGGAGTAGGCGCAGAAGGATTCGAACCTTCGACCTACAGCTTAGAAGGCTGTTGCTCTATCCAGCTGAGCTATGCACCCAAAACTTCGATGCAAATATAAATATTAAATTTTTAACTACAATCATTTTTTTTGTTTTTTTTTGTTTTTAATGTTGGCTCTTCGAGCCTTTTTACATTGCTTACGTCTAAAAAATTTTATTGCTACTGATTGTCAGTCAATTAAAAAGCAGATAATTTTAACTATAAAAGTTATTTATAAACAAATTTATTTTACTATTTAATAAACTTATAATCAAGTGTTGTGAAAATATTTATGCTTATGTAAGATAAAAAGGCTCGAAGAGCTATAATTTTTGTTTGCATACTTTATCTAATATATGTATTATTGTATGAAATTTTTGTATTGGTGCTTAGTTTAAGAGTATCATGTAATTAAAATTTCAGGGTTTTATAGTTTATTTTATGCGTAAGCATGGTAAAATGGCTCAAAGAGCCAAATTTGATTATTATAAATAAAAAATAATATTATGATTGACCAATTAATAAATGTTGCAAAAAGTACATTAGGTACTAAGCTTAATAATGAAGCTGGATTAAACGAAAACGAAGTTGAAAAAACAATGGATGTAGCAAAAGAGTCTGTTTTTGATGGATTAAAACAAGAAGCTTTAGGAGGAAATTTAACAGGAATATTAAATCTTTTCAATGGAAAAGAACAAGTTTCTACAAGTAATTCTATTGTAAGTACAATATCAAATCTGTTTGTTAGCAAAGCTGCCGAACAACTTGGTTTTGGTGCCGACAAAGCTACAATGATTTGCAATATTGTTATTCCATTTATAATGGAAAAATTTTCAAATAAAGATGAAACTGGTGAAGCAAAAGATGAGGCTGGTTTAATGTCAATGCTTGGATTAAATGCTGATGATGCTATAAGTGGCTTACTTTCAAGCTTTACTAAAGGAGGTGACAGTAAAAGTATACTTGGAGGATTGTTTGGATAATTATAAGGTCTTCGACCTTTTTTTATATTGCTTACGCATTCTGTACTTTAAATGGTACAATTATTCAATGGTACAATGGTACAATTATTCAATGATACAATGGTA
>JAOZVK010000380.1 GCA_029938185.1 Bacteroidales bacterium
TGATATTTGCAGAAGCACTAATTCTATGGATAATTATTATTAAGTAACAAGTCTATTAAAGAGTTTACCTATCGGAATGCCAATATTCTCAATAATTCTTATATTGTTTTGTTCTGATGTTTTCAACAACCTCCATTTTTTAGAGTTAAGCTCTTTAATTTTATTTGGCGAACCATTCACATTTTTTATAAAACTATCGGGTTTTAAATTGTTAGGTATTCTATCATAAAGTAGTTCATTATTTACTTTTTTGTTTAGAAATGTAATAGCTGTATATGTTTGTGCATCAAAAACTTTTTTATCTTTAAAATCGACTATCTGACTAACACATTGTTTATTTTGAAAAAAGGAACGTAAAGGTTCGCCCGCCAGTGATGTAAAGTAGTTATTTGGCGTGATGTAGCCTAATTTTCCTGTGTCTTTTATTAGTTTATACCCTAATTCAAAAAATGCGAAGTATAAATTATAAGTTCCGTTTCTAATTGTTTTAAAATTCTTTGCTAAGTAGTTTCTGTTATCATCTGTTAAATCCTGAAATTTCACATAAGGTGGATTACCAATTAGATTGTCAAATTGTCTGTTTTTATTACGAAAAACATTTTTCCAATCAGAGCGAATACTATCTTGAGTAAACAAGTTGAAATCATCATTTTCTAAAATTTCGTTGTTCTCTAATGCAAATAAAGATAAAATCAATTTTGTTCTTTTAATGTTGTAATCCATTAAATCTGTTCCAAAAATATTCTCTCTAACAGTATCTTTTATACTTTTGTTATAATTATTCTTATAGTATTTTAACAATCCAACTAAAAATGCACCACAACCACAACTTGGGTCTAAGTTCATTTCATTCTCTTTCGGTTCTACTGTTTTAATTATAAAATCAACAATATAGTCAGGTGTGAAAAAGGCACCATTTAATTTTCTATCATCATTAGGGATAATTAATTCAAGACTATTTTCTAAATCTTTTATTGATTTTATTTCTAAAGAATTAATCCTATTGGACAATGTGTTTACTTCCTTAAAATCACTGAAATAGCTTGATAAATAATTACTATTTGAGTAATTAATATTGCTCTTTTTTAAATAGTTAAAAATACAATGTCTTTCTATTTGCTTTGTATCCCAACTTTTTAGTAATTCTAATATTTTTTTTGTTGTAATCATATCGTTGTTGATTTTAAGTAACAAAGATAAAGCTTTTTTTAATATTTCAAAAATCTCGTTGCGAACTTAGCATTTTTTTGAACATTTGCAAATAGATTTAATAAATTACTCCAACTTTTTGAACTGAAACGCACACATATGATGCTTAGCTAGAAACAAAATTGCTAAATTATTACTTTAAATAAAGCCTGATAGTCCACAGTCTTCAGTCTACAGTTCTGAAGACTGTGTTTAAGAAATAATAACTTTTATTATGGGTGCTTATAATCTTATTTAAAATTTTTGCAACTTTTGTGGTTTGCGATATGTTATGGTTTTGATTTGTCTTCAAGTTTATTTCTTTTGTTTCTAAAATTAATTGTTTCATTATAATTGTCAAATTCTAAATCGTTTTATATTACTATTAATGTGAATGTTAGAATTGTTGCTCTTATTTCTTTTATTTCTAAATTATAAGGTATTGGCGTTGTAAAATGATTTATTTCAGAACCCATATTGCATCTTTTCTTGATGTTGAAATATTTTCAATTATTTTTTCTTTTGACAGTTTTGATAATACATTTTTTATTTTAGAATATTTCTGCTTTTCGGTCAATGACGGGTTTAAAATGTTAATTAATAAATTGTTAATATCATCTCGTTTTGCTCGTTTGTTTATCTGTAAATACCCTAAAATAATTTGTTGATAATCTGCATCGTTTACAGGTATTCCTTTCTGTATTTTGTCGAGAATGAAAACTGCACTTAAATCAAGATTTTTATCTTTTATTAACTGTCTGGAATAATCATTGTTTAAAACTTTACCAGTTAATATAACTTCAACATTATCTGACATATAATAATCAGGTAGAGGTAAATATCTTTCTTGTTGCAATTGAAATATTTTTTTTATTCCCGAACCTATTGTTTCAATCATTTCTAAACTCACCATTGCATTTACAAGAAATCTGTTTCTATATTTTGGGGGTGTATAATCGTGCAATATATAACTTTCAATTGTTCCTTGAAAAAAATTACCAGCATTAAAAAATGTCAAGTTATCAATTGTTTCGGTTATTATTACTCTGCTTTCTTGTGTGTAATCTTGATGTGCTATGCAATTATTTAAAAGTTCTCGGATAATCCATTCTTCATATTTATTTACCGATAATGGAATTAGTGAATTTTCAGGTAATATAAGTAATTTTTCATTGCGAATTTTCCGTAAAACCTTGTCGATTACAAGAAAAAATGGTGGATAAAAAATTTCAAAATACCTTTTTATTCTCTTTTCGTCCATGTATATCCATGAAATTAATAAATCTGAATGAATTTTATGATTACTTTCAGATTTTCCGAATAGAATTAATGCAGTTCTTGTAATTTGTCCGTCTTCTGTAATTTTAGCTTTATCAAGAAAAGTTTTTGTGTCCCAACTGTCAATATCTGAGAAGAAAATTTTATCACTATTTTTTTCTTTAAATTTTTGGTGTGCAATTTCGATGGCATTTTCATCTAAGTCGTTTATTGTTGCATTATCAATAATTTCTGCCGACCAGTCTGTTGTGCTGTTCCATATACGCCTTGCTTTATCAGGATAATTTTTCAGTTCTGTTTTACTGCTGTCAATGCGAATAAAATCTTTTCCTTTAAATTTGGTAGGTTGATTAACTGCCGCAGGAATTTTAATGAGACATATTTTTTTATCCAGTTCGTATTCAAATTCATGTATTGAAAAGTCAATTTTGGGGTTCAAATTTAGATTTAGCCAAAATTCTAATTCTTGATTTCCTACTTTTTTGTTTTTCAATTTTACAATTGTTCCTTCAATTCTGTGTGTTTTATCGTTTATACCCCAAATTAAATATCCGAAATCCTTATTTTGCAGACAAGCACTGTTTGATAATGCCGAAATATATTCACCTATGGTTTGATTATCAAGTTTGTTATTTAGCTTAAATTCAAACCATTCTTGCTCTTTTGTTTCTTTGCTTAATTTTGAAACTATGTTTTTAAGTTTGGATATCGTCATTATTTTTATAATATTATTTGCGTTTCGGGAACTTTCAATGCCATTTTTTTTATTGAACGTAAACAACTCAGGTTGCGACATAGGCATAATCAAATTTATGAATTTTTCTAAAATAAATTACTCCAACTTTTTGAACTGAAACGCACACGTATGATGCTTAGCTACAAACAAAATTGCTAAATTATTACTTTAAATAAAGCCTGATAGTCTACAGTTCTGAAGACTGAATTTAAGAACTTTTATATGGGTGCTTATAATCTTATTTAAAATTTTTGGAACTTTTTTGGTTTGCAATATGTTGATATGTTTTTTTATATCGGAAATAGGCTTGCGCAGGTGGGGTTTTGAGCGTCAGCAAGTGCGTTGACAGAAAACGCCACTTGTGACAAGGCTTATGTTGTGGTTTTTAATTCTTTATATTTCCCCAGTTTTTCTCAATTCCCGAAATTCTTTCATTACTTTTTCCATTGCTATTTCATCGTCAGATTTTACGTGTTCATATTCTTTTTTGTCTTTGGTTTCAGCAATTAATTGGTCTTTTAGTTGGTCTATATGCTCATCTGGCACTAGCTTGAATTGAGAAAGGGCTGTTCTTATACCTTCCATAAATTCGTGGATAAATGCTGTAATATTCAATTTTTTGCTTTTGGTTACAACATTGTACGGCAAAAAAAAGCGAAAGCTAAAATATTTGCCACGTCCGGTTTTGCTCAGTTGGATTACTCTACGGTTATCAGTTTCTACCTCTGAGTCTATCAGTATTTCAAAAACAGTTGACTTTATTTTTGGAAATGTATATTTTGCAAGAATTTTATTATTAATAGTTTGCCTAAGCAAATTGAATAATTTATTAGACATTTCTAAATCATGCTCTGGTGTTGTGTAATATCCTAATATGCTTATTTTTTCCATGGTATCGTAAATTTACGGTTTAAAGCTTTTTTTATTCCCTTCTGGAATTTCATTATTAATTTTATAGGTTAAACGCAAAAGTTTTTTTTCCATACGTTTAGCATCTAAGGTACTTACCCCTAAAAGTGTTTCCAAAATAACATGAGTGACAGTTTTTGTTTCATGCTTTTCACTTAATATTCTTATTTGTTGATGTATCCTTGTGGGAATTCCAGAAAATTTTGTAATTCTGTCAAAATCAGCTTTGCCAACTTTATATACTTTCCCTTCAAAAAGTATTTGATAAATACAAAAATTTCCAATTGCATTGTTAGAATTTTTATGTTTTGCCATTAATTAATGCTTTGTAAATCAGTATTTTTTTTTTATTTTAAAATAATTGGCGAAACCGCAAACCCATTTCAGGTACTTATTGAACCACGCTTTTTAACATTCTATGTGTTGGATTTCTGTCATAAATTTATTTTGTTACTTCTTTTTCTTTTTCATCAATTCGATAGAAAACTGCATAAGGAAATTTTTTAGTTAAGGCTCTGCGTATTTGTTTGTAAACAGGAACATACATAAACGGATTTTTTGCGAGCATTTTAAATGTATCCTTGAGTGATAATAAAAATATTCCTGCCAAACCTTGCTTTCTTACTTCATAATATTCGGTTGCATCTTCAATATCCGACTTTGCTATTTCAGTAATAAGTAGGTCGATATATAAAAACAACACTTTTGTTTTTTTTATTATGCTGTTTATCAAGCGTAAGCAAAATTGTTAATTATCCATTGTTCATTGTTAATTACTTAGTAATGCTATAAGTCATAATTATACTTTTGAGCAATTTCATTTAAAACTTCATCTGCTGGTTTGGCTTTATGTTTATTTTTCTCATGGTGTGCAATTCTGTAATCTAATATTTTTTTTACTTCGTCTGTAATTCTACTTTACGAACTTAAAACTGTTTGATAATTAAACTATTAAATCATTTTTATTTCTACTTTACGAACTTAAAAGATACTAAATATAAGATGTTTAGCATTCTTTAGTTCAAAAAAATGCTTAGTATTTTGAATTTTTATTTCTCAAATTTTTTGCCCTGTAAGAAACATAAGCATTAGCATGGGGCAACGCCCTGAAACATAAGCAATAAAATACATTGCATAGTTTTTTTATGAATACACTAATTATTAAATACTAATAATTCTACTTTACGAACTTAAATAATGCTAAAAATAAGATGTTTAGCATTTAATTTATTTTAGTTCAAAAAAATAGTTAGTATCTTGAATTTCTATTTCTCGAGTTTTTTTGCCCTGAATGGGCATAAGCATTAACATGGGGCAACGCCCTATGTATAAATGCATTCATAAGCAAGAACGCCCTGAAAAGGGCAAAATCAATTAAATACATTATACTAAATATTTGAAATACTAATAAAAAAGATTTAATAGTTTAATTATCAAATAGTTTTAAGTTCGTAAAGTAGAATTACATATATTTATATTTTTGATAAAAGTATGCAAATACTATCAAACCACAACATTTGTTTGTTGTTTTGTTGTTTTTGAAATATTAAAATCATTTTATTTGTTCTCTAAATTACCGATTTTAAAAACCGAAATCAACTCTTTTAACTGCTCTGCTTGTGCTGATAATTCTTCCGCAGATGCTGACATTTCTTCGGC
>JAOZVK010000381.1 GCA_029938185.1 Bacteroidales bacterium
GGAACTAATAAAAAACTTGAATAAGCTATTTTTGCTCGTATTTTTATAAGCCCACCCCATGGTAATCAGGGTAAATGATAAATAACATTCTCTCAAATGCCATTGGCATGGACTATCTACTTAACCATAAACGACCTAAGAGGTCATACCTGCGGCATTTTGGAAAATATTTGCATTTATGCCCACCGATTACCATCGGTGGCATGCCTATAGGCATTTAGTTATGAACACTTTTTCGAGTGTTTCGACAAATTTTGGTTAATTGCGTACAACTGCAAATGGAAACAAATAGACAAAATTAATATTACAATAATTTGGATATATTTTTTTTCTCTGAAAAAAAAATTAAATTTGTGCATTGAAAATAAATAAAATATTATGGAATAGAAATAATAAAATCGAAATATAAAAAGCGTTTAGCTTATTTTCTTGATTATAAAAATCTCCAAAATTTGATACTAACAAGAAATAAGACAAATGCTCACGTTTATAGCGTGGGCTGTTCTTATTTGTTAGTATGGGTGTTTGGAGATACCTTATAATCTGATAAGTTATCGTTCCCACGCTTTTTTAAATTTATTATTGGCTCTTTCTGTGAGAATTGTAAAAGCAAATTTTTAATTATTCACCTTAAAACCCAAAAAAATAAAAAACGAAATGAAAAACTTATCAATTTTTAAAAAAATAATTATTGTTTTTGTAACAGTTGGACTAACAGCAATAATTACAGATAGTTTAATAGCAGATTATATTTTCAGAACTACAATAACTAAAAATACAGATAAACAACTTATCAACGACCTGAAAAGAGAAAAACACAAAATTGAACATTTTTTTGCCAACTCTTCCGCAAAATTAGAAACAACAAGTAAATTTTTTGCAGTACAAAATCTATTTGAAATTTTGATAAATTACCATCACGAAACAGGAGTAAAAGAAGATGAAGATTTTCCTGTGCATACTCAGGAATACGAAGAACTCATAAAAAAATATTATGAATATTTCAAAAATTTTGTTGTAGATAATGGATATTATGATATATTTTTTATTTGTCAAAAACACGGACACATTATGTTTACAACTGACCATGAAGATGATTTTGGAACAAATTTATCGATAGGTAAATATAAAAATACACATCTGGCAGAACTTTGGAAAAAAGTCATAATTGAAAAAAGAACTGTAATTTCAGATTATCATAAATATGCACCATCAAACAACGATGAGGCTATTTTTATTGGTACACCAGTTTCTAAAAATGAAAAAATAATTGGAGTGCTTGTAATACAAATATCCTCAAAACGAATAAATGAAGCTGTTTACGATAAAGATAACTTATATGCAAGTTCGGAAATTTACATTGTAGGCACAGAAGATGGAAAATATAGTCTTAAATCTAATAAGGTACACACAAATGGAGCTATTGGCGACCAAATAAAAGATGACTTCACAATAAGGTGTATGAATAAAAAAGAAACAAGCAAAGTAATTAAAACATTAAACACCAAGCAAGATGAATATGTTTTTTATACATCTTTGAATATAAAAGATTTGCACTGGGGGCTTTTTTCAACAGTAAAGATTGACGAAATCCTTGATCCTGTAAACAAAGGTGAAAAAACATTATTTATTATAGCCATTTTAGCAATATTTCTAATAATAATTTCAGCTTATTTATTGTCAAAATCAATTTCCAAGCCAATTAAAAAAGTTGTAAAAGCGATGAAAAAAATATCTAATAAACAGATAAATTTTCAAATAACAGAAAAACGAAAAGATGAAATTGGTGAACTTTACAGCTCAATAAACGAAATTAATGCAAATTTCAGAAATATAATTCAGAATATAAATGATACAGCAACAGCGGTTTCAGATGCAAGTAATCAACTGAGTTCGGCTTCGCAGGATATTTCAAGTAGAGCAAATGAGCAAGCAGCTACCACAGAAGAAGTTGCTACTTCAATGGAAGAAATGTTGGCGATGATAAATTTCAATTCTCAAAATGCTGAAATAACTGGACAAAGTTCAGAAAAATCAGCAAATGAAATGAAACAGAGTAATGAAATTTTTGTAAAAACGATAAATTCCGTTTCACAAATAAACGAAAAAATAACAATAATTTCAGAAATTGCTAGTAAAACAGATATTTTGTCGATAAATGCGGCTATTGAAGCGGCACGAGCTGGCAAAGCAGGTAAAGGATTTTTGGTTGTGGCAAATGAAATACGAAAACTTGCAGATAAAACAAAAATTGCATCAGATGAAATTACAAACTTATCTAAAAATGGACAAGATATTTCGAGAATTGCAGGTGAAAAATTAGAGAAAGCAATTCCTGAAATAATAAAAAGTGCCGAGCTTGTAAATAATATTATTTCAGCTGGAAAAGAACAGCAAAGCGGAGTTGAAAATATTAATATTTCAGTTCAACAATTAACTGAGATAACAAACGAAAACTCTGCTTCAGCCGAAGAGCTGTCTGTATCAGCCGAAGAGTTATCGGCTCAAGCAGAGCAATTAAAAGATTTGATTTCTGTTTTCAAAATAGGTAATTTAGAAAGCAAACAAATTTATTTTCAAACATCATCATCAGCTTCATAATCAACAGAACTCACAAAAATAGTTCTTTTTTGGCATTTTTCATAAATGTCAAAAAGTAGTTTACACTTTTTTTATTCTTAAAAACCTTATTTTTTATTTTAAACCTTAATAAGTAGGTTATTGTATAAAATCGACACTTTGTAAAGTTGTAACTTGCTGTAATTCTGGCGTAAGCAAAATTGTTAATTGTCCATTATTCATTGTTAATTACTTAGAAAATAAATATGACCACGATTTCTTAAACCTTATTAAGTAGGTTATCATATAAAATCGACACTTTGTAAAGTTGTAACTTATTGTAATTCTGGTGTAAACAAAATTATCAATTGTTTATTATCAATTGTCAATTACTTACCTTATTTATAATAGTTTAAATAAAATAATAAGGTTAACAATGACGATTAAACTTTATTTCTACTAAGGTTAAAACAAAAAAAAATAAGGTTTTAAATCCAAAAAGTGTCAAGCGATAAATGAAAAATGCCAAAAATTCAATAAAAAAAAACAATTTTTAAATAAATAAAATTGACGATAATATTATTAAAAAATACAATTATTAAAAATAAAATATAAAAATATGTTTATATTTAATTGATACTTATTAAAATTTTTATAATTTTGGAGTTTCAAAATAAAAATTGAAATTGTAAAAATACTTGCAAGCACCCATTACATAATTTGCAATATATATTAATATGACATAAGTTTTTAATATTTATATTTTGTTAAAACACATATTGTTAAAATGTATATAGAGTGCGAAAGCAACATTAAATAGGTCGAAGACCTTAAATTATTAGTAATTAATATAAAATTTATTTAAAAAATGAAAGTTTACCAAACTAATGAGTTAAGAAACATTTCTTTAATAGGAAATGCTGGTTCAGGGAAAACTACATTAGCTGAATCAATGCTATTTGAAGGAGGAGTTTTAAGCCGTAGAGGCGAAATTAATAACAAGAATACTGCATCAGACTATCAGGAAATTGAGCACCATCAAGGTGGTTCAGTGTACTCAACTGTGCTTTATACTGAATGGAGGAATAACAAAATAAATATACTTGATACACCAGGATTAGACGACTTTACTGGTGGTGTAGTATCTTCTTTAAATATTACTGATACAGGAATATTGCTATTGAATGCGCAAAATGGAGTTGAAGTAGGAGCAGAAATAGTTTGGAGGCATGCTAAAAATCAAAATAAACCAGTAGTTATTGCTGTAAATCATTTAGACCATGATAAAACAAATTTTGAAAAAACTGTTGAAGAGGCAAGACAATTATTAAATAAAAAAATTATTTTAGTTCAGTACCCTATCAATGCAGGAGTTGGTTTCAATTCGGTTGTTGATGTGCTAACAATGAAAATGTACAAATGGAAAGCTGGTGGAGGTGCACCAGAAATACTTGATATTCCAGAATCTGAAATTGACAAAGCCAAAGATTTACAAAATGAACTAATTGAGGCAGCAGCTGAAAATGATGATGAGTTGATGGAAATCTTTTTTGAAAAAGAAACATTAACTGAAGACGAAATGAGAAAAGGTATTCAAACTGGAATAATAAATAGAGAGCTTTTTCCTGTTTTTTGTATTAATGCAAAAGAAAACATGGGTGTACAAAGACTTATGGATTTCATGATAAATGTGTTACCAGCCCCCAACCAAGTTACAGAACCGGTTAATAACGAGGGTGATAGTGTAAAATGTGATAAAGATTCATTTAAGTCAATATATGTATTTAAAAACTCAATAGAACAACATTTAGGAGAAGTATTATTTTTCAAAGTAATGTCTGGAACTATTGACGAAAGTGAGGATTTAATAAATACTACAAAATCATCAAAAGAAAGAATTTCACAAATGTATGCAGTTGCAGGAAAACATCGCTCGAAAGTTAGTAAACTTTTAGCAGGCGATATAGGTTCTACTGTTAAATTAAAAGAAACAAAAACACATCATACTCTTAATGAAAAATCGCAGGATTGGGAATATCCTAAACCAAATTTTCCTCAACCAAAATATAGAGTTGCTTTAAAAGCAGTTAACGAATCAGATGATGAAAAATTAGGCGAAATTCTTCACAGAATACACCAAGAAGACCCTACTATAATAATTGAATATTCACAAGAATTGAAACAATTAATTGTACATGGTCAGGGAGAACATCATTTGAATACTTTAAAATGGATTGTAAATAATCTTCATGATATAGAAATAGATTTTATTACACCACGCATACCATACCGTGAAACAATTACCAAAAAAGCTCAATCAATGTTTCGACATAAAAAACAATCAGGTGGAGCTGGTCAGTTTGGTGAAGTACATTTAATTACAGAACCTTATGATGGAGGAGAACTAAATTCGGGTACAAAAATGTTCAAATTTGGTGATAAAGAACTAAAAATATCTGTACGTGGAGTTGATGAAGTCAAACTAAAATGGGGTGGTAAACTAATATTCTACAATTGTATTGTGGGTGGTGTTATTGATACCAGATTTATGCCAGCTATACTAAAAGGAATAATGGAAAAAATGGAAGAGGGTCCATTAACTGGTAGTTATGCAAGAGGTATACAGGTATATGTGTATGATGGGAAAATGCACCCAGTTGATTCAAATGAAATTTCGTTCAAAATTGCTGGTTCTAAAGCATTTACTGATGCATTCAAAAATTCGGGTCCCAAAATTATGGAGCCAATTTATGATGTTGAAGTAATTACACCCAACGATAAAATGGGTGATGTAATGAGTGACCTTCAAGGACGTAGAGCAGTTATTCAAGGAATGAGTAGCGAAGGACGATACGAAAAGCTTAATATTAAAGTACCATTAGCCGAACTATCAAAATATTCAACTGTACTTAGTTCGATAACCAGTGGAAGAGCAACATATACAATGGACTTTGCTGAATATAATCAAGTTCCTCACGATTTGCAGGACGAATTACTCAAAGCATATGAAAAAGAACAGGAAGAAGATTAGGTTTCTATATTTTTTTTCCTATGTTTATTTAAAATTTTAAAAACAGGAGTTTAGAAAAACCTTTATATCATATAAAATTATTTTTTTAATATAGCTTTACACTGGGCTTATAAAAATACGAGCAAAAATAGCTTATTTAAGTTTTTTATTAGTTC
>JAOZVK010000382.1 GCA_029938185.1 Bacteroidales bacterium
GTTTATCAAGCGTAAGCAAAATTGTTAATTATCCATTGTTCATTGTTAATTATTTTATACTATTTAGGTCGGTTTTATTAATCAGTAATTTATTTTAATAACAATACTTTTTTTTACTTATGAAAGCTAATAAACCATTTTTTTAACTTTTTGGAATAAATTTTGTCTTTTAGAATAAATTTGATATTTAGATTTATAAATTAATGATTGCTATGGATAAAAAATCAAAACAAGAACAAAGTAACACAAATTTAGAATTAACAAAAAATGCTATTGTCTCATTATCTGAAATTAATACTCAAATAAAAGAGCTTAATGACTGTGCATTAAATGATTTTAGTGTATTAAATAAAATATTAGGTAAATATCATGATAATGTCGAAATAATACTCAAAAACATATCAGAAATAAATAGTATAATAACTGATAATGACAACAGACGATTTATAAATAATTTTGAAAAACTAAAAAGCAGAATAGATAAAGTAATAGATAAGTTTAATCTAAAGACTGTTGATAATATTAAAGTATTCAGACAATTAACCAACAAGGTAAATTTGTTTGAAATATTTGTTAAAAACTATAAACAAAATATTCTTACATTAAAATTACTTATTAGTAGCTATAAATTAAATTCGGCTTTTAATAAAACAATAAATCAAGATTTGTATTCAATATCCGTTTTTTCAGATAATGTAACAAAATTGTGCAGTGATATTCAAAAAACTATAATTGATTATAAAAAAAGTATAGATCTTTTATTGATAGAGTTCAATAAATTGAAAAACTTGGGTACAATAAAAATCAATAGAGTAATAAAAAAAATATATTATGATGTTACTTTATCAGTCGAAAAACATAAAAATGCAGTTGAGCAAATTCCACAATTAACTCAAAAAACAAAAAACTTTTTTGAAAACATAAATGATGTTGTAACAAATCTGCAATACCATGATATTATCAGACAAAAAATTGAACATGTGCATACTACAAATTGTAAAATTATATCTGATTTTAATGAACTAATAGAAAAAAAAGATGATATTTCACATGAACAATATCTTAGTAAACTTTTTCAAATAAAAAATATTAAACATATTCAAATTGCACAATTAGTATTGGCAAATAAAGAATATCAAAATGCAATTGAAGGAATAATAAAAAGATATGTTGAAATAACTAATGATATGGATTTGGTATCAAAAATAAGTTATATTCACAGTAGCAATAATAAACTTATAAACACAAACAAAATTGAAAAGAAACTAAGCGATGCATTAAAATTAATAGAAAAATTGGTTTCGGATAATTCTGGTTTTGAGGATATTATTAATAATATTTGCTTTGTAGAAAAAAAACTTGACAAAAAAATCAGGCATCTAAAAAAAGAAGACAAAGAATTAAATAAACTAATTAAAAAACTGAAAGAATATAGCAAAGAACATACTTTTGTTAATGAAATAACTATTCAGCTCGAAACAATGTTCGAATTTATACAATCAAATTTTAGTAACTTAGATAATTATATTAACAATGAGCTAATTATATCAAGTAATATATTACTAAATTACAGAGATAATATTGGTGGTGTATCAAAAAATCTATTAAATACATATAAACAACTGCATTGGACTATAAGCGATTTGAGCAAAGTTAATAATAAAGCTGTACTTTTGTCAAGAGAAAACTATGAATTGAGCAATAGTGTATCAGGGGGAATAAACTCATCAATTAAAAATATTAAATATTATGAATTTTTTGAATTAAAAATAAGAAATATAACAGTTGAGCTATCTTCTTTACAAGACAAATTAATAATTGAAAATTATGAAACTTTAAGTAACTCTAAAGAAAAACTTTCAGATATATATGAACGGTACACAATGGAGAGCCAACGACAGATACATGAACAAATAATTAATAATGGAGATACAAAAAGTAATGATAATCAATTGGATATAGATGATAACGATGATGATATTGAATTTTTTTAATATAAAAAAATAGCTCTTAATGGCTAATTACATTGCTATAAATTAATAATTTTACTACATTTGATTTTTAAACTAAGGTCTTTGACCTTATAAAACAAAATAGTATTTTTCAACTTTAAAAAAATACCAATGAATGATATATTTTTAAAAACAGATAGTGAGAATATTCACGATAAAAAAACTGTTAAAATGCAAATTAAAGGAGATGTTATTTTACAAAACTTAAATAGTATTTTTCCTGAAATTATTGCTAATATTGATAAACACGACAACATACATCTCATATTAAATGAAATTACTGAATTAGACTTATCAGCTATTCAGTTAATTTATTCTATAAAAAAAACATGTGATTCAAATAACAAGAAATTTGAATTAGTTTTAGAATTACCTGAAGAAATTGAATTACTTTTAAAAAATTCAGGATTCGAAAAAATTGTAAATACAAACATATAAAAAATCTATAAATGGCAAAGACTATTTTAATTGTTGATGATTCTGAAAGCATACGTGAGGTAGTAAAATTTACACTTAAAAATGCTGGTTTTAATATAATCGTATCTAATGATGGTAAAGAAGCATTAAATCATTTTGATGGACTCCAAATTGATTTGTTATTAACTGATTTACACATGCCAGTAATGAATGGAATCGAGTTAATAAAAGAAGTCAGAAAACTTGAGGATTACAAACGTATACCTATACTATTTCTAACTACCGAGTCGCAACGAGAGAGAAAAATGGAAGCAAAAAAAGTTGGTGCAACAGGCTGGATAATTAAACCTTTTATTCCTGCAAAATTACTTGCAGCTATTAACAAAGTGCTAAGATAATTTTAGACAGCATTCGTTTTGTTTTTTTAATTTATTTATTAAGACATTTGTTCTATTTAAATACATTACAATATTAAGGTCTTCGACCTATTTAATGTGGTTTACGCATTCTTACAAACAACTGTAATATAATTAATTGTACAAAAACAAATGCCGAAAAACATTTGTAAGTCTACTTAATTAGTAAATTACTTTAATAAAAAGCAGAAAAAAAATTGTAATAATATTAAATATACAATATTTTATGGTATTTCAAAAAACGATATTATTAGTTGATGATTCAAAAACAATTATCAATACAGTTTCGCTTGTTTTAAGTAGTAATTATAATATTTTAACAGCATATGATGGAACTGATGCTTTAAAATATATTAATTATAATGCTGACATTGATCTTGTAATAACTGATTATCATATGCCAGAAATGAATGGTATAGAACTAATTAAAATAATAAGATCTATACAAAAATATAAAAAAATTCCAATTTTAATACTTACAACAAACACACAAGCAGAAAAAAAAAGAATGGCAAAAAATGTTGGTGCTACAGGTTGGATTACAAAGCCATTTTCTTCAATAAAACTTAAATCGGTAATAAAAAAATTAATATGAAAGATGAATTTCAAAAAAAATATGTAGAAGAAGCAAATGAGTTAGTAAATTCATTGGAAAAAGCCTTGTTATCATTTGAAGATAATCCAGATGATTTTGATATGATTAATGAAATATTCAGGGTAATGCATTCTCTTAAAGGTGGTGGTGCAATGTTTGGCTTTAATAATGTAAGTGATTTTACACATAACCTCGAAACTATTTATGACAAAATAAGAAAACAAGAACTTAAACATACACAAGAACTTTTTGATATTACATTACTTTCTATTGATCATTTAAGAAATTTATTAGATTTAAAAAATCAATCACTACCCGAAGTTCTAAGAAATAATGAAGAATTAACAATTAAAATAAAAAGGTTTATAATTGAACCAGAATTAACTAATAAAAATTCAGATAACAATAAATTTGATTCCAAAACCAAAATATATCATATATTATTTAAACCAATGTCTGATATCTTTAACAACGGTTCGAACCCAATATATACAGTTGATGAAATATTTTCATTGGGTGAAACAATAATATTTACAAACATTGAAAAAATCCCTACTATAACTCAATATAATGTTGATACTTGTTACATACACTGGGATATTTTTTTATCAACTAAATTTACTTTAGAAGAAATAAATGATATCTTTATATTTATTGAAGACAATTGCAAAATCACTGTAAGCAAAATCACTGATAAAAATATTATTAAAAATAAAAAATTTGTTGAACATATAAATTCGAAATATAAAACTGACAAAAAATTTGATATTAATGAAATAATATTGTTCTCCGAAAACTTACAAGAAGTATACCCTAAAAAAAATAATAAATTACTCGAAAAAATACATACAATATCAAAAGAAAGCATTATATCAAGTATCAGAGTTTCAGCCGAAAAAGTTGATCAATTAATGAACCTCGTAAGCGAATTAGTAATAACTCAAGCAAGTTTAAGTTTATTTGTTGAAAATAAAAATTCCGAACAACAACAATTAACCCAAATAACAGAAAATATAGAAAATATTACACGACAACTACGAGATACAGCATTCAGTATTTCGTTAGTACCGATTGATGCCATGCTTACCCGATTTCACAGGCTTGTAAGAGATTTATCAAATGTGTTTAATAAAAAAATTGATTTTGTAACAAAAGGAGCTGAAACAGAATTAGATAAAACTCTAATACAAGGACTTAGCGAACCTTTGTTACATATTATACGCAATAGTATTGACCATGGAATTGAAAGTACCGAAGAAAGATTAAAAATGGGAAAGCCTAAAAAAGGAAAAATAACACTAAAAGCTTTTTATTCGGGACCAAATGTATGTATCGAAATTAAAGATGATGGAAAAGGTATTTCAATAAAAAAAATTAAAGAAAAAGCAATAAAAGGTGGATTTATTACTAATGAAACAGAACTTAGCGATAAAGATATACTTGATTTGGTATACGAACCTGGATTTTCAACAGCAAAAAATGTTACTGATATTTCGGGAAGAGGAGTTGGAATGGACATAGTACGAAAACGAATCTCCGAAATAAGAGGCGAAATAGAAATTGAAACGTATGAAAATATTGGAACAACAATATTAATAAAATTACCATTAACTCTATCAATAATTGATGGATTGTTAATAAAAATAGAGGATACTTTTTTTGTTATACCACTAAGTGTTGTTGACAAAATATATGCAATCGAGCATGAAAAAATTGTTAATTCATACAACAACATCATAATTCTTGATAAAGAACAAATTCCTTTTTACTATCTGAAAGAAGAGTTTGCAATGGATAAAAAATTAGTAGATATTGAACAATTGGTTGTTGTTAGATATGAAGATAAAAAAATAGGAATGGTTGTAGATAATATTGTTGGCGAAATTCAGGCTGTTTTAAAACCACTAGGAAAAATGTACAAAAATCATGAAATCCTTTCAGGTGCAACAATTCTTGGAGACGGTACGGTTGCATTAGTATTGGATACAAACAAAATAATAAATGATTGTTCATACAAATCAAGAAATAAATAGCTTAGGAAGGTATGAATTATTAATTACGAATTACAAATTGGTTTACACCTAATATAAGTGTTGCTTTTGCCGTCAGGGCAAAAAAACTTACTAACGAAATAAAAAAACATTTTAGGAATTAATAAAAAACTTAAATAAGCTATTTTTGCTAGTATTTTTATAAAACCACCATTGAACCATCGAACCATCGAACCATTGAACCATTGTACCATTGAACCATTGAACCATTGTACCATTGTACCATTGAACCATTGAACCATTG
>JAOZVK010000383.1 GCA_029938185.1 Bacteroidales bacterium
AAAGTTACACAAAGTTTGACGCAAAGTTTCGCAAAGTTTTGCTAATCTTTACTTTCAACTTCTGACGGGTAGCCTTCTTTTAATTTCTAACTTCTTTAATAAGTACTTAAATATGCTTATATTCATGTATTTATGGTCAATTATTAATTTAAAATTGCCTAAGGAATCTTAGGCTACACATATAGTATTGGACATTATTTTATTTTTTGACAGAATTTACAGGATTAACAGGATTGATTTTTATCCTGTTACAAAATACCTGTTAAACAAGACTGTCCAACTTCTGACGGGTAGCCGAATCTTACATGAGACTGTTCCACATATTATTTAAATCTTCTATATTTTTTTGTTTCATCAAAAATATGCATTAATATTTCTTTTTCGGTATCATCAAAATATTTTTCTCTTCGTTTCATTACCTTATTTGCCACTTCAAAAGCTTTATTTGTTGCGTAAACACTAAATCCAGCAGCACCGCCCCACGAAAACGAAGGAACAAAATTTCGTGGAAAACCTGTTCCAAAAATATTTGCATTAACCCCAATAACTGTACCAGTATTAAACATTGTGTTTATACCACATTTTGAATGATCGCCCATAATTAAACCACAAAACTGTAGTCCGGTTTTAGTAAATCGTTCTTTTTGGTAGTTCCATAATTTTACTTCGGCATAATTATTTTTTAGATTCGAGTTATTTGTATCTGCACCTAAATTGCACCATTCGCCAAGAACAGAATTGCCTAAAAAGCCATCATGTCCTTTATTGGAATAACCCAAAATAACAGAATTATTAACTTCTCCACCTACTTTTGAATATGGCCCTATTGTAGTTGGTCCATAAATTTTGGCAGCTAATTTTAATACTGAATGTTCGCACAAAGCTAGCGAACCTCTAACTATTGAGCCTTCCATTATCTCAGCATTTTTCCCTATATAAATATAACCATTTGAAGCATTAAGTGTTGCAAATTCAGCTTTTGCACCTTTTTCAATAAAAATATTTTCTTCACATATAATATTATTTGTTTTGCTTATTACTTCACTTTTTCGTCCTTTTGTTAATAATTCAAAATCTATTTTTATTAAATCTCCATTAAGTTTAAATATATCCCAAGTATTTTCAATTCTTAGTAAATTTGATTTTAAATTAATATTTTCAAAATTACTATAGTCTTTATAATCAAAAGATTCAATTTTAGATTTATTAATTCGAGCAGCTATTAATAAATCATTGTGGATAATAGCTTGATTTGGTTTTAATTCATTAATGCTTTTAATTAAATCCAGATTTGGAACAAAAGATGAGTTTATTAGAATATTTTCATCTGAAACTACTGTCTTATATTTTTTTGATAAATATTTTTCGGTAATATATGAACTTTTGGTTTTTAAAACCATATCCCAACGTTCTTTCATTGTTAGAATACCTACTCTAATTTCGGCAACAGGTTTAGTAAAAGTTAAAGGTAATAATGTTTGCCTTGAGCAATCGTCAAATAATATATAATTCATTTTTTTTTAGATTTAGGTCTTCGACCTATTTAATATTGCTTACACTTATATTGTAAACTGTTATAAACTTACATTTTAAATTACCTAACTCCAACTCTGACAAAATTTTAAACTTTGTCAGAGTTAAATTCACAACCGTTCTAAGTATATATAAATTGGTTATATGAGTACAAATATTAAGAAACTTTTATATGACTACTGTATTAAGACATAAGTTTATAAAGTTTTTTAATAATTTTGAAGCCAGACCATCAGGTAAAAATACATATATAGTCATACAAAAAAAACAATATTTTATTTTTAATAATAGATTGTTTTTCAGGCATAATCAAACTTTTAGCTTTTAGTTTTTAACTTTCAACATTATTACTTTAGGTATTTATGTCTTATTACACTACATAAATAGTTCAAACCAAATAGTAGTTCAACAAAGTCTAAGTTCTTAAATTAAATAGATTAATTTTTTCAGCAATTTTTTCGGCACATTTTTCACCATCAATTGCCGATGAAACAATACCTCCCGAATATCCTGCACCTTCGCCACAAGGATATATTCCTTTTACTTGAACATGCTCAAAGGTTTCTGAATCTCTCGGAATACGTATTGGCGATGATGTTCTTGATTCGACACCCAAAACTACTGCATCATTTGTTAAAAAACCAAACATTTTTTTTCCAAACATTTTAAATGCAATTTTTAGTCTTGAACTAATATTTTCGGGTAACCAAAAATGTATTGGAGAACTTATAAGCCCTGGAATATATGAACTATCTGGTAATGATGGTGATAGTTTTGCATTGACAAAATCGTGTAATCTTTGTGCAGGAGCTATTTGTCCACTTCCGCCATTCATAAAAGCCATTTTTTCTAAATGTTGTTGAAATTTTAAACCAGCCAAAACTCCATATTCGCTATATTCTTTAAGATCTTCGTCCTTTATTTCAACCACAATTCCTGAATTTGCATAAGGCGAATTTCGGTTTGATGGCGACATACCATTTACAAGCATTTCGTTTTGTGATGTAGCAGCTGGAACAATAAATCCACCTGGACACATACAAAAAGAATACACGCCTCTATCTTTAACCTGATTTACAAGACTATAAGATGCCGCTGGTAAATAATTGCTTCTAATATCGGTATGATATTGAATTGAATCTATTAATTCTTGTGGATGCTCTACTCTTACTCCCATAGCAAATGGTTTAGATTCAAGTTTAATATTTTTGTTATGTAGTAATTCATAAATATCTCTTGCCGAGTGTCCGGTTGCTAAAATAACATTTCTTGCATAAAACTTATCTCCATTATTAAGTTTTACTCCTTTAAACTCGTTGTTTTCAACAATCAAATCTATAACTTTAGATTCATAATTTATTTCTCCACCAGCATTAATAATAGTATTTCGTATATTTACTATAATTTGTGGTAAAATATCGCTTCCGATATGTGGATGTGCGTCTGTCAATATTTTCTCATCAGCTCCATGAAATTTTAAAATATTAAATATTTTATTAGTATCTCCTCTTTTTTTTGAGCGTGTATACAATTTTCCATCAGAGAAAGTTCCCGCACCACCTTCGCCAAAGCCGTAGTTTGAATCTTCATTTAGGTTTATATTTCGATTTATTAATGCAATATCTTTTTTTCTTTCGCTAACAGTTTTTCCTCGTTCAAAAATAATTGGTTTATAGCCTAGTTCAATCAAACGTAAAGCCGAAAATAAACCAGCAGGTCCAGCACCAACTACAACAATAACTTGTTGTTTTGAAACATCTTGGTAGTTAAAATCTGGTTTTTTGTGAACATACGAAGGTTCATCGTAAACAACAAATACCTCAAGATTAATTTTAATATTGCTGTTTCGGGCATCTATTGATTTCTTTAATAATTGAAAATGAGATAGTCTATCATTATTAATAGCTAATTTTTTTATTACAATGCTTTTATATATTTCTTCAGATGCTGCCTCTTTTGGGCTAAGAATTATTTTTATTATTTTTTGCATAATTTGTAGTAATTAAGGTCTTTGACCTATTTAATGACGCTTACTAATGACATATAATTAGCTATAATTCAAAAAATAAGCTTTAAATAAAATGTAATTGATTTTCAATTGATTAAACAATAAAAATAAATTGCGTATAAATAAACATTTAGAGCTATTATTTTTTTGTCCCAAATTTATGTTTTAATCCAGTGTGATTAATTAAATCTGTTTTAAATGAGCCAATAAAGAAACTCATTTTTATTCTTACAGGGATTCTATTTTTATCATCAGATACCCAAATATCTAATGCTTCTTCATCGTCAAAAGTGCCTTTTTCAACCAAAGGTTTAAACTTCATACATCTGATTTTTCCTAGTTTAATATTAATTGTTTCGTAGCCTTTAAACTTTATTATAAGGTCAAAAGGTTCGTTATGAAAAAAAGTATTTACTCTTATAATATCACCAGTTTTAATATTATTGAATTTTGCTCTTCTTAAATAATAAAAAGCAGATATTACATCAAAAGTACTTGGCTTTACTTTTTTTATTCCCGATTTTTTACTTTTTACGGTATTATTACTATGATTATATATAACCTCGTTGTAGTCTGTGTAACTTTCGCCTTCTTGCACATCTCTAATTGTTTTGTATGGTCTGTTGGTAGCAATATCAAAATAACTTTCATAAACATCATATACATTGTAAAGACTGTTAGCCAAGCCCGTAGTTTTTCCTATTGCTTTTACATGATACACTTTTTTCCCATTATAATTTACTGTTCTAAGTTTTAATTTAGCCTCGCCTCCTTTTATCCAACCATACGACATCTGATATACAAGTTTTTCACCAGAAATAAATGTGTTGTTTGGTATTGTTTGTCCATAAAATGAAGTATTAATAAATATAAATAAAAATATTAATAAAACTGGGGCTTGTTTGTTTTGCATATGTCTAAAATTTATTTTCATATTATACTTTCAATGGTTCAATTATACAATTATACAATATCTTGATTAATAGCTATAATATTTTTATAAAAGTAAAATTTTCAACCTAATTTAGTGTAAGTTATAAGTGGTCTAACAATTTATTAAGGTAATTTACTGATTAATTAGTCTTTGTACTAATGCGTAAGCAACTATAAATAAGTCGAAGACTTTAGTGTTTAAATATATTTTTCTTTGGTATTGTTGCAACGAAATCTTTTAAATAAAAGGGTTCAAAATATGCAACATCGTCAAATATATTTTTATTATATTTATGCTCCGATAATTTTATCATATGCTTTGAAGACATTTTAAAGTTATCAATATATATGGCATTTTTATTTGAAATATAATCTTTACATTTATTAGCTCCATTTCCGAAAAATAAAATTTTATTATTTTCAAGTAAATCTAAAAATGAATTATTGTCAATAATTTCTGCTTTTGTTTCAATAATTGTTTCATTATTTGCATTGAAAATAGCAGTATATACCTCCATTCTTCTAGCGTCTATCATTGGACAATAAAGATTAGAATTTATCGAATTTATGCTTGAAGTTCCATAAGACATAGATTTTAATGTATTTACCGAAATTAGTTTTATACCTAAACCATATGCAATACCTTTGGCAGTTGAAACTCCTATTCGTAAACCAGTGTATGAGCCAGGACCTTTGCTTATCGAAACAGCATCTAAGTCTTTTATATTAATTTTTGATTTATTAAATATTTCTTCTATAAAAATAGTTAATTGCGATGCATGCGATTTGTCTTCTGTACTTTCTTTAAGTCCCAGTAACTCACCATTATTAGCAAGTGCTACAGAACAAGTATTTGTTGATGTTTCAATATTTAAAATAAGTGCCATTTGTTAGTTTTTATCGAATAGTTTGTTTTTATCAATTTTTTGAACTTTCATACCATTTTTAAGCTTTTTTGAAGTAGCACTATATGGTGCCGATACAAGCTCGTTGGTATCACTTAGTCCATACTTTTATTTCTACATAGGAATCGTTAAAAAATAACTTTCCGAACTATCATTTTCTCTATTGAAATTTTGGCTACACGTTTAGTAAGTAAGTAACAATGAATAATGGACAATGAACAATTTTGCTTACGCTTGATAAACAGTATAATATAAAAAATAAAAGTATCGTTTTTATATATCTACCTACTTATTGGACTGGGCTTATAAAAATACGAGCAAAAATAGCTTATTCAAGTTTTTTATTAGTTCCT
>JAOZVK010000384.1 GCA_029938185.1 Bacteroidales bacterium
ACAAAAAAATAAGGTTTTAAATCCAAAAAGTGTCAAGCGATAAATGAAAAATGCCCGTTTTTTTAACTAAAGAATGCTAAACATTTTATTTTCAATATCTTTTAAGTTCGTAAAGTAGAACTAATACAAAATAATGGTCATTTACAAATAATGTCGTTTCTTTTTCTGTATTTTTCAAAACTTCTAAAATTGTTCCTTTTGATTTTGTATTATTTCCTGAATATTTTTTCATTTATCTGTTTTTAGGTAGGCACAACGGACACGGCTACCGGTGAGCCGATGTTAAGCATATATTTCTTCTGTCAAACTGTTTGTCTTTAATGATTTGATACTTTCGTAAACAAAATCAATATATTTTTCCATTACGGATGCAGAATAGTCATTTATAAACCATTTTTTTATAAAATCATACGTTATTTGCTCTGATTCAGGTGTTAATTCAAGACTAATAACAAGTTCCGTTGTATTTAAGTCATCTGTTTTAAATTTATTTGTCCATGCTGATATTTCAACTGTTTCAGTCTCAGGAATATCTTGAACAATCCTCAATGCTTTATTCTTACTTTTTACGTAAAAATTTACTATCGGGTTTCCGTTAAATTGTTCTTGTCCATTTGCAAATTTAGTATTTAAGTATTGCTCAATGTTGATTATATTACTCTTCTGCAGTAAATACTCAATTTTTGTTTCCCAGTAGGATTTGCAAATTCGATACTCTAATTCACTTGTCAAGAAATTTGGAAATAAATATTTCATCTTTTTATAAGTTTTTGTTATTGTTATCATCTGGCACAAAAGCAATTCCTTTTCGTACTTCAATATCAATGCGTTCTTTGGGAGTTCCTTTTACATTAAATGTAGCAGAGGCTGTGGCGTAACCCTCCGTTTATAGACGCCTGTTCGATGTATTTATGAGCTTTTATGAACGCTTTTTCTCTTTTCTTTGCCTCGGATTTCGAAATTTTTTTCCTTAGTTTTTCAAGCATAGTTAGACCGTCTTTTTTTGTTGGTGGCTCATTTTGCGACCATGCTTCCGATGCTTCAAGATTTTCTCCTTGTGCTTGTAATCTGCCTCTATGTTTCATTTGTATTTTACAATTTTCTGGTTTTATTGTTGAAATGAAAATATTTCATTATGTTCTTTAATTAACGAAGTGCTTACTCTGAAACTTTGAAATTGTGTATTAACTATTAAAAATTGTCAGAATTGATTTTATTCTTTCAAAAAGTTCATCATAAGTTATAATTTCTACTTCTATTAACGATTTTCTGTATAATTCAAAAGACTTTATCTTATCATCATCGTCAGGTGTTATTCCTATTATTAAAACGCATTTTATATTATTGATAAATTTAGATTTTTTTTCACCATATGTACTATGATAAACTTTTTTTTGATTTAAAACTTGATTAACTGCTCCTGTTAATTCTTGATGCATTGAATATATTACATTTTCCTTTTCTTTTTCTTTACCCCTATATTGTTTTCCAATTATAATATCCAGTTTTGGTGTTTTTATCTCAATAAAAGCCAGGTTTCCGGTTAATTTATTTTGGTATAATAAATCTCCTTCAACACCACCTTTGTTATCATCCTCTTTCCCTCCACAATAAAATTTTTTTCTAATTTGAATAGTTGGACAAGCAAAAATTTGAGATAATATCCAATTGTGAGTTTGAAACGTTTTCTGCCAGAACTCTTCATCATAATTAGTTTTATTATCTTCCCACTTGTCTATAATATCCTTTATCTTTGTTATACTAACCAAATTAGTAATATTAGATAAATCTTTTATTGGTAATTTCCCTAAATTTTCCAAAACCTTTTCTTTGTGTTCTAAATTTGCGATTAAAGGTAAAATCTCCCCAACATCTTTATCTGTTATTGCAAATAAATCTTCGAACTCGTCCAGGTCAATCATTTCTTTCCATTTATATAAAAATGCTATCATTTTCCAGAATTCTCTATAACCAGCTTGTCCTTTTTTAAATGAAATTATAATGTATTCACTATTGGCTCGTGTTTTTTTTTGTTCTAATTTATTGTTCGTTTTTCTAAAAGTTAAACGCGCTTGATATTTTTCAAATTGTCCATTTTTCTTGGTCTTACTAAAATCAATATCGCATAATGTAAGAATATTTCCCGCCTCACTTTTAGCTAACAAAAAACCATCAAAAATCTCTCCGTTGTTATCTACTAACTGACAATTAAGATAATCTTTTTTGTCAATATATAAGTCAGATAGATTTCTTTTAGTTAAATCAAAATAGTTATTCATAAAGTTTTTTTATTTTTATCAACGTTGTTCGTTTAAATTTAATTCATTCATTAAAACAGTTTTATATGATTATTAAATTGTGAATATACAAAAATTATTCTTTATTATTTCTGATGAAACCTCATTATAAAGTTAGGCACCACAAAATAAAATTACTTCAAACACAATGATATGCGTTCTTTTTATTCATTGTCCATTAGCTCGATATACCAAATAATTATTTCCAGAATTGAATATGTCAGTGCTTGAACTGCATAAGAAGACGGAAAGGCTTTATAGAAAGCTTCATTTGTTGGTAAGGAATGTGAACCAAACTCACTTGATATTTTCCATATTGCAGTCGCCAAGTATTCATTTGAACTTGTTTGATATTTTATTTCTCCTCCAACATAGTTTGCTGGTGTGCCACTCCCAACACGATTTTGACCTGATAGCCATTTTATTTTGTCCATGAAATTCCTTTTACTATTAGGCAATACAGAAGGCTTTTGACTATTAATTTTTGTAAGTATTTCATCAAGAATTGTCCTTATTCTCGCCAAGTTTCCTTTTATTACTGAGGGGGTTGAATTTTTACAATCTTTCAGTATCTTTATTAAATCATCTCGCATATTATTTGGCAAGTGTCCTTTCTCAAACACTTGAAATACATCTTGATATTCTTTTTCAAGTTTCGTTGTGTCTGCTTTATTAATTTCATCTAAAAGGTGTTCGTATAGTTTTTTTTCATCTCCCTTTCGAAATACTTTTCCTCTCCTTGTCTCAACTTGTTTTTTAATCATTGAGATTTCCTTTTCATCTGGATATCCTGTATTAATAACAAAAGGAAGGTGAACGTTGTAATTTTGTTCAAATTCTTTTAATCTATCCAACGCAATTGGCAAGAAATCAAATTTATCAACTTCTTCGTCATCATCAACCATACACTTAGCGTCAAATATAATTGCTTTGTATTTCAATTCTTTTTCTAATTCCTTAAAACCGTCTTCAAGATTTTGAAAATCAGTAATGAGTATTCCTGAACGACGAGCATTTGTTTTGAGGGTATTACAATAATCTTTCTCATCGTCAATTAATAAAATATGAATTGGTTGTGTCATGTTATTTTTTATTTAGTTTGGGTAATAATATTTCAAATTGAACATTAAAATCGTCATGTTCTTCATTTTCTATTTCTATGAATTTCAGCTCACCACCATGTAGCTGTATGACTTCATTGATAAAAGCTCCTCCAATTCCTGAACCTCTATTTTTTCCTGCTCTTCCTATTGGTTTTTTAAACTCTTCAAATGTAAAGCCTTTGGGAAATGAAATTCCATTGTTTCTGTATATTATAGAGATGTAATCAATTGTTTTAGGGTTTGATAATTCAAATTGAATAATATATTGCTTGTTTTCCACAAATCCATGCTTTTCTGCATTTTTTATGAAATTTTGAATAGCCTCTTTAAATGCAGGTTTATCAATTTCAACAAATAAGGATTTTAAGTTATCTGAATTGATAACCTCAATTAAAAAACTATCGGATTTGAATGAGTTAACAATTTCCTTTTCAAAGAAATTTATGATATTTGTCTGCTTTTTCGTGATTTTCTTTTGATAAACCCTTTCTATGGCTTTAATTGTTTGCGTTGCATCTTTAAGGTTGTTTGTTAGTCTATCTACTACCAATGATAAAGTATCAACATCTCTAATATCTTCTCCTTCAAATATCGGTGCGATTGGTTCTGAAAAATTTATTCTTTCCTCATTCATATTTTTTTCAGTAAGATAGCTTGATAAAGTATCTAAATCATTAGACAGACTTCCTAATTTTTGATTAAAGTTATGGCTTAATGTTGCTATTATATTGTGTTCTACTTCTTTTGTTTTTGATATTTGTTTTTCTATTTCTAATTTTGCAATGAATTTTTCGGCTACTATACTTTTTATTTCTAAAATCTCTCTTAATTGGACTTCGATTGGTGGTATTGGAATACTAATACTCTGAAAATCTTTTTGGGGTATTCTTTTAATTGTTGTGCCTTGTAAAAATGTATCAACTTGATTACTTACAAACTTTGAATTAAGCTGTACTACGAAATATTCAATGTTTATATCTTTTATAAGTTCTAAGGCTAAAATTTCGTTTCCTATAACGATTGGTTTCCTGTCATATTCAAAATATGTTGGTTTTAATCTGTTTCCAATGAGGCTAACTAATATTGAAGATTTTTCTATTATCTTATATTTTTCATTTTTTTCGATACAATATTCAGATTTAGTTATATCAATCTTATAATCAATACTATCTGATGCTAACTCTGATACCCTGATATATGATACAAGATTGTCAGGCATACTGCCATTGTATATATTCTCTATCAACAATTTTGAAGGTATCGCTCTTCCTTTTTGAGACACTTTTACTAAATCTTTTAATTCAAAAATTTCTTCTGGATTACGTTGTTGGTATAATTCCTTTATTAATTGTTGGTACTGTGTATTTATGTTTTTAGTGTTAAAGAGGCTTTCATTTAGATTTTCACTTACTTGTTTAAAAGCAATAGTTTCTTCATTGTTTTCCTCAATACTTTTTTTTGAGTTAAAATAATCTACTGCTTTGGTTAGAATTATTTTATAAAAGTCATTGTTTGTTTTTTCAATAAACAGGGAAGCGAAATTTTTTAAAATATATCTTCCAAATAAAGCATATTCTGACACATCATTTGTTCGTTTAGTAAGTTCTTTGTAGAAATAGTCGAAAGCCACATTCAATATTTTTTGAGACTTATCAGAATTAATTGAACTTTCATTTATAACATTTTGAAGCGTTTGAAGGTAGTTTGTGAAAATATCAAACAATGAATTGTAAATGCTTATTCTTTCTTTAACTAATGGTATTCTATTGAGTTTTAATATCTCAATTGTTACTCTTCCTTTTTCAGTAATTCCGAACATCTCTCCATTGGCGAAAAATGAAAGATGTTCTTCTGGTTGGTCTTTTTCTGGGTTTAGCAATAATGGCTCGTTATTATGTGCTATTGGAAAATGATTTCTTTTATTTTGATTACATACAGGGCATACCAAAAGTAAATTTTCCCAGTCAAAAGCAAGTAGAGGTGCTACACTTTTGGGTACAAATTGGTCTATTTCTACGATTTGAGGTTTCCATTCACAATATGCACATTTGCCTTTATATATTTCATTTAACCGTTCTTTAATCTCGGAATGTCTATATATGCTTGCTAATCTTGGCGTAATATTATTCGCTTTAATTTCTTCCATTGCTTTTTTGGTTCTATCTGAACGCAAAATTTCAGGAATATTATTTTTATCTTTAAATACGTGTATCATTTCAATTCATATTTTGTGCAAAATTAGCATTTTTTAAATTACGCATATCGTGAATGTGCTGGTGGCGGTGGTTTTGTGGTGTTTTTTTTCGTGCTTCGCACTCAAAAA
>JAOZVK010000042.1 GCA_029938185.1 Bacteroidales bacterium
ATAAAATTAGAACTAATAATATTGTTGTAATTTATTAATTTTTATAAGCCCAGTGCAAGAGTAAGGCACGAATTACACGATATTTTTGAGATAAAACAAGTTCCAAAATCTGCAAATGAAAGCGAATTAAAAGCTCAATTTGAACTCGTAAAAAAACAGGCAAAAAGACATTTAATAGGTGATTATAAAAATTGGAGAGCAGTAGCAGTATGTTTTAGAGGAAATAAAGATTATAAAATAAAAATATTTTAGATTTAAACAAAAATATTTGCAATGATATAAAATATTATTAATTAATAATGGTATTATTAATACAGAGATTAAAAACAAGGTTGTAAAAAAATGAAAGAGAAAAAACTAAAAATTTGTTTTTTTTCTCCATCTTCTTATACTTTTTTTTCAGAGAGCAAAAGTATTAATCATGGTGGAGCTGAGTTGCAAATGTACATGCTTGCAAAGAAAATTGCTGAAAATAAAGATTTTGAAATTATTTTTTTTGTTGGAAATTATGGACAAAAAAAAATATTATATAAAAATAAAATAAAACTAATCAGGTCTTTTAATTTATTAAATAAAGACAATATTTTTAATAAATTAATAAAAGCTATAAAACTGTTTTTTTTGTTTGTTAATACAAAACCAGATATTGTAATTAACACTACTGCAAATGCAATTGTTTGTATTACAGGATTTTACACAAAAATATTTAATAAGAAATATATTTACAGAACAGCTCATTTAATTGATGTAAATACATGTCGAATAAAAAATAATGGAATTTCAGGAAAATTATATAAATATGGATTATTAAATGCAGATAAAATTATAACTCAGAATAAAGAACATAAAGACCTTTTATTTAAAAATCATTCGTTGCATGCTGATGTTATGAGAAACTGTTTTGAAGTTAATTATTTGGCTCTTCCTAAGAAAGAATATATTTTATGGGTAGGACGTTTTGAAACATGGAAAAATCCAGAACTTTTTTTAAATCTTGCAAAAGAATTAAAAAATAATAACTTTATTATGATATGTCCAAATGATAATGAAAATTTTAAAAAATGGAACATCTTTAAAGAAAAAACAAATTTATTACAAAACATAGAATTTATTGATTATGTTCCGTTTTTTGAAATTCAAGATTATTTTAATCGTTCTAAAATATTTGTAAATACTTCGACTTTCGAAGGTTTTCCTAATACTTTTTTACAAGCTGCAACAGCAAGAACTCCAATTGTTTCATTAAATGTAAATCCAGACAATTTTATTACAGAACATGATTGCGGTATTTTTTGTAACAATAATTTTGATTTATTAATTAAAAAAACAAAAGAATTATTGCAAAATAAAGAAGAACTAGAAAAAAAAGGAGAAAACTGTTATAAATATCTAAAAATAAAACATGATATTAACAAAATAGGTAAACAATTCGAAGAAATTATTTATAATATTGCAAAAAAATAAATTTAAAAATGAACTTTTTATTTATAGCTCATCGTTTTCATACAAACCTTTATTATAGAGCTAAAGCATTACAAGATGTCGGAAACAAAGTGAAAATAATAGTATTATACAAAGGTAAATCAGAATTTTATGAAAATATTGATATCATACTCATAAATTTGTCTTTTTTAAGTAAAATAATTTTAAAAATATTAAACCTATCAAAAAAAAATAAGCTTAAAACAGAACTTGAATTAAGAATACAAACTCCTAACAAACAACTAAGAAAAGAAATTAAAATATTTAAACCAGATGTAATCATATTAAAAGCATATCAAGAAATGCTTGCTTTAAAAACTTTATTTATTGCAAAACAATTAGATATTAAAGTTTTAATGCTTACACAAACAACATTTACACACATTAAAGGCTCAAAATTCTTATTTAAATTGAACATTAAATTTTTTAAATTTATCGGTGTTCACGCATACATAACACCAATAAAATCAAACTATGATGCTTTTAAAAAAATAGATATTAAAAATGTTTTTTATGTGCCTTTTGTGTTTCCTGTTATTGATAACAGTAGGCTTTTGGATTTACATACTGATATAAACAAAGAAAATAAAAAACTTATAAAAATTATTTCGGTAGGGAAATTTGTTAAACGAAAAGACCAATTGCTTTTAATAAAAGCTGTTCACGAATTAATAAACTTAAAACATAATTTAGAACTCAATATTTATGGCGAAAAAGCAGATGAAAATTATTTTAATGAAATTATAAAATATATAAAAAAATACAAACTTAATAACAATATAAAAATATTTACAAACGTTCCATACAAATTACTATTAAAAAAATATTGCGATAATGATATTTTTGTATTATCAAGTTATTCAGAACCAGCAGCATATTCAATAGTAGAAGCAATGGCAAACGGATTACCTGTAATTTGTTCTGACCAAAACGGAACAAAATGTTATATTAAAAATGGTAAAAACGGATATATTTTTAAAGCAAAAAATCTGTCAAGCTTAATCAAAAAAATATTATTACTCATTTCGAACATAAATAAATTATCGGAAATTTCAGAACGAACATTATATTTTGCTAAAAAAAATCATAATTTGAATTATTTTAATGAAAAAATTATTAATATATTACAAAAATAATGAAACGATTTTACGACAAAAAAAATAATCGCCTGATTTACATTGATAAGGCTTCAAATTCAAATTTTTGGGACAAACATTGGTCAGAAAATTCTTTTGAAAAAATGTATCCTTTATTTATTTCGCCTTTTGATTATGTTATTAATAATTCAAAAAAATATCTGTCACCAGGAAGTAAGATAATTGAAGGCGGTTGTGGAATAGGACAACAAGTTTTTAAATTACAAAACACAGGTTTTGATGTAGTTGGTATTGATTATGCAAAAAAAACCATTGCTCTTGTTAATAAATTTAAGCCTCAACTTAATGTTAAAATAGGAGATGTCAGAAAACTTGACTTCTCCGATAATTATTTTAACGGATATTGGTCGTTTGGCGTGATTGAACATTTTTACAATGGATACGATAGAATATTATCTGAAATGAAAAGAGTTATTAAGCAGGACGGGTATTTATTTGTTACATTTCCGCACATGAATAAATTAAGAAAAATAAAAGCCAGTAGAAATAAATATGCTTTATGGAAAAATAATGAAACAGATAAAAAAAAATTCTATCAATTAGCTCTTAATCACAAACAAGTAATATCAGATTTTGAAAAATTAGATTTTAAATTAATCAAAAAGCAACATTTATCTGGTATTAAAGGTCTGAAAGATGAAATTGTTTTTTTGAAAAATCCGTTACAAAAAATTTTTGACAGCAGTAATTTTTTTGGTATTGCTCTTTCAAAAATTATCTCATTTATATTTAATAAATTTTCATCACATTCTATATTACTTGTTTTTAAAAATCAATAATAATGAAAAATAATAATATACTTAGGAGTTGCTCAAAATTAAAATTACATTTTTTAAAACCTTATTTTTTGTTTTAACCTTAGCAGAAAAATAAAGCGAACTATTATTCTAAACCTTATTACCTTATTTTTAATGGATTAAATAAGATAATAAGGTTTAGTAAACTTTGTATTTTTTTCTATTAAGGTTGAAAATAGAAAAAAAGGTTTTGAAACGATAAATTTTGGGCTACCCGTCAGAAGTTGGACAGTCTTGTTTATAAGGTATTTCGTAACAGGATAAAAATCAATCCTGTAAATCCTGTCAAAAAATAAAATAATGTCCAATACTATACGTGTAGCCAAATTTTATATTATAAGAATACCTGTTAATATCCTTGAATACAGCAACTTTTACAGTTAAAATGTCCTAATTAGGATTAATTGAATTTATTTACATGAAAAACACTAATTATATCACAACATGGACATTTATTTAATCTATATACTTGATTATTAATTATATCGATGATGTTTTTAAGCGGATATAAAGAGTTTATTTAACTGAAAAAATTGTGTAAGTAACTATATACTTATATTTTATAAAATGTTTAATTATTTTTGAGCAACTCCTTAATAGAATTAAAGCATCTGTTTTACAAAATGCACCAGAAGCAAAAATCTACCTATATGGTTCACGTGCCAGAAATGAAGAAAAAGAACTTTCCGACTGGGATATACTTATCCTGTTGAATAGAGATAAGATAAGTTTTGAAGATGAGCGTAAAATAAGTTATCCTCTTTACGATATTGAATTTGATACTGGAAAATTAATTAGTCCAATGATATATACAGTAAAAGATTGGGAGTATAAATATTCAATCACAACTTATTATGAAAACGTAATGAAAGAAAGAATTGAATTATGAAGAAAAATATATTCAATATTATTCGACAAAAGAATAAAAGGAGACTACGATGACTTTTTTGATATGGAAAAACAAGACGTAGAAGAACTAATCGAACCGACTCAAAAACTTATAGAAGAAATAGAAAACTTAATTCAGAATTAAAAAATGTATCCACGTATAATTCAAAAATTTGATAATTTACTGGTAAAAGCAGTAAATAAATATGCTAATGTTCGTTGGTATAACTCGCCACTTACAAAAAAAATACTTGCTTCAAAAGAAGAATATTTAAAAATTTGGATAGAAGCAAAATCAAACAGATACAAATTAATAGATGATTTTGAAGATAAATACAATGATAAAATAGATGACGAATGGTATCACAAACTTGCTCTGCATACACAAGTTGTAAAGAAGAAATCGGATATTGTATATGTTCACGGCAGGTTGCTTTACGTTACTCTAAAAAAGTATATTCTAAGAAATCCTGCAAATAAAAATATAAATATTATAGAAACTGGAACAGCACGAGGTTTCTCGGCACTTTGCATGGCAAAAGCATTACAAGACGAAGACGTTGAAGCTAAAATAATTACATTTGACGTTCTACCGCACAATGTAAAAATGTATTGGAATTGTATTGATGACAACGAGGGAAAAAAAACAAGAGCGGAATTGCTTGAAAAATATAAAGATTTAATTGAAAGATACATAATATTTCATCAAGGAAATACAAAAATTGAACTGCCAAAAATTCAAACACAAAGAATACATTTTGCTTTTTTGGACAGCGCACATGATTATTATTACCTTATGTCTGAATTTTTGAATATTAAAGATAAACAACAAAAAGGTGATATTATTTTCTTTGATGACTATACTCCAAAAATGTTTCCAAGCTTAGTAAAAGCTATTAACGAAATTTGTGAAAAATATAATTATTCAAAAGAAATCATAACAATTAGTGATGCAAGAGCTTATGTGATTGCCGAAAAACTATAATAAATTTTGAAAATTGCAGTAATATATTCCGGATATTTGCCAAATACCTATGCAAATAACAAAAAAAATTGATAATTCCAAAATAATTGATAATTTTGAAGAAGAATACAGTAAAAAAGTATATTCTAAAAAAAACTATAAATATTATGAATACTTTAACATTAAATCAAATTAAAAAGAATGCAGATTTATTATTTGAAAATTATGGAGTTGAAACAGTTATAATTAGAAATGAAAACAATCAAGTATTACTATTAACACCACTTTTGCATAATGATATTAATGAAGTTATAAAAATGTTCTCAACACAAAACAATACAAAACAAGCAACTACTTCTTTTGAAGAATTTGATAAAAAATGGAAAGGATTTATTAAAGACGTTAAATCACCTGAAAATTGGCGAGAAGAGTATATTAACGACAAAATATCTAAACATATATGAAAGTATTATTTGATACAAATATAATTTTAGATTATGCTTTTGAAAGAAGCAAATTTATACAAGACGCTCATAAATTAATTCAATTAGCTTATAATAAGGAAATTGTTGCGTTTATATCAGCAAGTTCTGTTACTGATATTTATTATATAGTACAAAAATACAAAAATAGAAGTGAAGCTTTTGCTTTCATCAAAAAGATAATATCTTTTATAGATATAGCCGGAGTTGAGAAAATTGTAATTAATAATGCAATTAACAGTAATTTTTCTGATTTTGAGGATGCTGTTCAAAACTTTTCAGCAACTAATTCGAATATAAAATACATAATTACTCGAAATATAAAGGATTTTAAGAACTCTGAACTAAAAGTAATTGAACCCAAGCAATTTATTGAACAATTTCAAAAGAAATTATTATAATCAGTGATGCAAGAGCTTATGTAATTGCCGAAAAACTATAACAACTCATGAAAATAGCAATAATATATTCCGGAGATTTGCCAAATAATTTTGCAAACAGCATAAATACAATAAAACATGCAGATGCATTTTGTAAACTCAAACATAGTGTTACTGTTTTTTATATAAACAAGAAAAATAAAAATGGCAATTTACATCGATTTTATGATATATCAAAAAAAGTCAAATTCCATGCTTTTAAGGAGAATTTATTTTTTTCATTAGAAGGAAAATTTTGGAAGAAAATTCATTTTGTAATTGATTTAATTACAAACTACAAGATAAGATATTTATTTGATATTCAAAAAAAAATAGCTCAATATATTATAAAAAATAATTTTGACTTTGTTTATGCTCGAAATTTCAGAACAAGCTATTACATTATAAAATCAGGGATTCCAATTGTTGTAGAAACACACGCACCAAATGTGAAAAACCCAGAACTTAAAAAGATACTTGCGTTAAATAATTACGAAAATTTTAAAATATCTACAATTTCAGAAATTTTAAAACAAAATTTTGTAAAACAAGGCATGTTTAAAAAAAATATTATTGTTCAGGAAGATGCAGTTGATATCTCAAAATTTGAAAATATAAAACAAAGCAAAGCCGAACTTCGTGAAATATTAAAATTACAACAAGATAAAAAAATAATAACTTATTCTGGTTCATTGAGAAAAGGAAAAGGAATTAATTCATTATTAAAAATAGCAAAGGAATTAGAAAATGAAAAAAATATAATTTTTCTTATTGTCGGCGGACCAGAAAAGGAGAAAATATTTTATCAAAAAAAAGTCCAAAAACTCAATTTGTCAAATATACTGTTCACAGGTTTTGTTTTGCAAAATAAAATACCATTGTATCTAAAAGCATCGGATATTTTAATAATGCTATATAGTTTTACTGAAAAAAATACGGTAATGGATTTGAACACTACATCACCGATAAAACTTTTTGAATACATGGCAAGCAAAAAACCTATTGTTGTAAGTAAAATTCCAACTATTGCAAAAATTATTGAACATAATAAACATGCATTGATGATTAAACCAGACGATATTTTAGAAATAAAAGAAAATGTTTTACTATTGCTAAATAATAAAGATTTGCAAAATAGAATCGCAAACAACGCTTTTGAACTTGCTAAAAATCATACTTATATTAAACGTTGCAAAAATTTATTAAAATATGGAAAAAATCAGCAAAATATGATTAATGGTATTTTATCCTGATGAAAATGTGTAAAAAATACTTTAAATACAAAAAAAAATCTATTCATTCTATAACATATAAAAATATGACAGAAATAATTGATAATGAATTTATTAAATTATTAAAATGTAATAATTGTAATAGTAATATTCATGAAAATAAATATAATATCTTATGCACAAAATGTAATAAAAATTTTGTGCAAAATAATTTACTTTGTTTTATTGATAATTTAGACAAAAAAGATAATCTTACAGAAGAAGACAGAAATTTTATTCAAGAGTCTGAAAAACATATTCAAGGTATCTCTGCAAATGATTGGAATAATGAAGATGAGTGGAAAAGCATTGATAACAGAGCAGAGTTAAGAATGAGAAAAGTCCTTAAATATATCAATAATGAAGGTATTCATTTAGATATAGGTATTGGCAGAGGAGATGGGACTGCTTTAATTGCAAAAAGAAAAAAAACTATAGGTGTAGAATACGGAACATTGGTTGCTCAAATTGCGAAAACAAATTACAAAAATGTTATTCAAGCAAATGCGTCCGAACTTCCGTTTAAAGATAATATGTTTACCAGTATTACAATGCTTGATTCATTAGAGCATATTTTAAATCCAAAACAAGCATTAAAAGAAGTATTTAGAGTTTTAAAAAATGACGGAAAACTAATTATTCAAACTCCTACAAAAGAAGATTTTAAAATTAAAAAATTAGGTGTTATTTTGAATAAACCTTATGTACTATTTGAATTAATATTGAAAGTATTATTAAGTCCTAAAATATATTTGAATAAATATAAAAACAGAAAAACAAACAAATCAAAAGCACCGCAACCAATAGAAATACCAAGAACAAGAGAATACGTAAAAAAAATAATTTCAGAGAATTTTAATATTGAAAAAAATAGATTAATTAACTACTGGAATAAATACAAAATAATACAACTATTTTCATATTCCTCTTTATTTATTTGTAAAAAAAAATAAAAGAGTAAATAAGCAAGAATGTTTGCAAATAGGACAGACACATCAAAAATAAATCATACTTGATTATCAATAATATTATGTTTTTAAAGCTATTAAAATTCATTATTTTGAAAATATAAAACAAAACAAAGCCGAACTTCGTGAAATATTAAAATTATAACAAGATAAAAAAAATAATAACTTATTCGGGTTCTTTGAGAAAAGGAAAGGAATTAATTCATTATTAAAAATAGCAAAGGAATTAGAAAATGTTTTATCATTGTTAAATAATAAAAATTTGAAAAATAGAATTGCAAACAACGCTTTTGAACTTGCTAAAAATCATACTTATATTAAACGTTGCAAAAATTTATTAAAATATGGAAAAAATCAGCAAAATAATTGATATACTAAAAGATATAAATAGTATTGCTAAACTGAAACATTACTTGAATACATATAAAGTCAATAGAATGCATCAAAAATTTGATGGTAAAAAGTCTATATTAAATTATCCTCCCTTATATGTAACTGTTGGCATTACAGGATATTGTGCTTTCAAATGCAAGTTTTGTGTATCACATGCAGTAGAAGCGAAAGGAAATCATCAATACAAAGTTCCTTTTAATATGAGTTTTGAAGAGTTTAAAACAATTGTAGATTTGCTTTACGAAGCAAAAGTGCCGCATGTTCATATAGCAGGCTTGGGAGAACCTTTACTTAATAATTTTTTTTTTAAAATGTTTGACTATGTTACAGATAAATATTTTTATTCTTCTCTGCAAACAGATTTTATAAAAAGCATGTTTGAACGTAAACAAATTATCGAAAAAATTATTGAAAGAAAAGAAAAAATAAAATATATCACGACAGATTTATTTCCGAGAAGTATTCATAATTCAATAAAGATTGGTTCTGATTATGACTTTGTTGTATCATCAATAGAAAAAATTTCAAAAGCAAACAGTAAAATTAAATTCCATATTCATCAAATACTGACAAAACAAACATACAAGAATATGGATACTACAATAAAAGAATTTTATGATAAAGGAATTAATTTTGTTTACGATGTTGTAAACTTGCATGCACTTGATTTTAATGACTTTACAAATCCGCAAAATGCTTATTATTCAACAGATAAAGAAATATCCGAAGAATTGCTTAAAATTAAAGAACTCGGCGATAAATTAAATATTGAAGTTAATATTCCAAAACCTTGGGATAAGTATGCCGAAGAAAATAACGGAAAATGTTTAAATATGTGGTCAAGATTTCAAATAATGCCGTCTAAAAAATTATCCACAGAAAAGTGGAAAGGTAATGCAATCACAAGTCAATGTATTGCTGAAACGATGGGAGACTTTTATACAATAGGAAATATATTTGAACATGATACTTTTATGAATTTCTGGAATAATGATAAAATTGTAAAAATCAGAGAAAATATGATTAATGGTATTTATCCTGATGAAATGTGTAAAAAATGCTTTAAATACAAAAAATAATCTTATGTCAAAAGTATGGTATTCGGATATTTCAGAAGCAACAATAAATGTTTTAAAAAAACTTATTGATTATTCTGAATTATCAAAAAAAAAAGTTGTGAAAATTTTTGATTTCGGTTGCGGAAACGGAAGATATATGTACATTTTTAAAGAATTTTTTCCGAAAGCTCAAATTTACGGGGCTGATATTAACGAAAAAAACATTAACAGTTTAAAAGCGGACTTTAAAAATGTTTTTATACTTAACTCAAATAAAATGAGTTTAAATTATGAAGAGAATTTTTTTGACTTAGTATTTTCATCAAATGTAATTGAGCATATTCCACATAATCAATATGTTGAGTATCTTTATGAAATACAAAAAATATTAAAACCAAATTGTAAATTTATTTTTGGAACTCCCAATTATCCATACAAAAGATTTTATGATATGAGAAAATCATTAGTAGCATTGATAAAATTTAATTTTCACGATTTTAAATATTATCTGTTAGATGACCCTACTCATATAAATCCATTAAATTATAAAAAATTAGAAACAGATTTTAAAATGTTCTCTAAATTAGAACTAAAACCTACTAAAATATTCTTACGGAAAATTATTAAAAATAAAAAATTCTCTGATAAAATTAACGGAATAGCTATAAAATAATGTGTGGAATAACAGGTCATTTCTCAAAACTAAATAATGTAAACAAACAGGAATGTTTGCAAATGTCTGATGCCATAAAGCACAGAGGACCCGATAGTTTTGGAGGTTATTTTGCGAACAAGATATTTCTCGGACACAGGCGACTTGCAATTATCGACCTTAGCGAAACGGGGCATCAACCGATGTGGGACAGTGAAAAAAAAATTGGTATTATTTTTAACGGCGAGATATATAATTATAAAGAAATAAAAAAAGAACTTACCGAGTTTCATTTTTTTTCAACATCTGATACCGAAGTCATTATTTATGCGTATAAAAAATGGGGAATTGAAAAAACGATAGAAAAACTAAACGGAATGTTTTCTTTTTGTATTTATGATAAACATAAAAATCAAGCATATTTTGTAAGGGACAGAATCGGGATAAAACCATTTGTATATTTTTTTGATAAAGAAAATTTTATTTTTGCATCTGAATTAAAAGCAATTTTGAAAAATAAAGTAATTAACAAAAAAATCAATAAAAAAGCAGTTGCAGATTATTTTATTCACAGATATGTTCCAAATCCCAATACAATTTTTGAAGGTATAAATAAATTAGAACCTGGTCATTTCTTAAAACTTGATTTACAAACTTTTGATATTAAAAAAACTCAATATTGGAAACTTAATAATAAAAGATATTTACATCTGTCGGAAAATGAGATAATTGAAAAAGCCGAAAAATTAATAAATATTGCTGTTAAATACAGACTTATTGCAGACACCGAAATTGCTTCATTTTTGAGCGGAGGTATTGACTCTTCGTTAATAACAAGTATTGCAAAAAAAATAATCCCAAAGCTGAAAGCATTTACAATAGACTTGCACCCCGAAAAATACAGCGAACTAAATTTTGCTGAAACAGCTGCAAAATATATTAATATCAAATTAATTTCAGAAACAGTTAAGGCAAAATCTTTTCAAGAAAATTTTGATAAAATAATAAGTTTTTACGATGAACCTTTTGCAGACAGTTCACTTGTACCAACTTTTTTACTTACAAAAATCGTTTCCGAAGCAGGAATAAAATGTGCTTTATCAGGTGACGGAGGAGATGAAGTTTTTTATGGATATAATTGGTATTCTACATTTAACAAAGTAAGTAAAGCAAAAAACATATTGAATATTTTTCCTAAAAAGATTGTTCAAAAATTATTATCGTTTATAAATAATGAAACTTTAAGTCTTGTTCTGTTAAATTCAATTGAAACATATCGAAAAATACTTTACAACAGATTTACTGTTGCAGAAATTAATAAACTGTTTAATTATAATTTAATATTTAAAGAAACTGATTTCTTTAAAGAAAAGATAAAAAAAGAAAATATTAAACTTCCAGATTTGTCGTTTATTGATTTTCAAACATTTATGATTGATGATATTTTGTATAAAGTAGATATTGCATCAATGGCTAACTCGCTTGAAGTAAGAGTTCCATTTCTCGACCATAATATTATTGAATTTATGTTTTCTGTTTCGTTTAAATATTTATTTAAAAACAAAGAATTAAAACATATTTTAAAAGAAATTAGCAAAACACATATTCCCAAAAAAAATATTTACAGAAAAAAGAAAGGTTTCAGTGCTCCAGTAATGGAATGGATACATAAAGATTTTGACAACGAACTTATTGCAGGAAATCTTGTTAAACATAAAATCATTACATTTAAAAATATGCAAGAGTTTTTACAAAACGAAAATTCTCATGGAAAAATTTGGCAAATGTATGTTTTTGAAAAATGGTTCTCGAATTATTTTTTATAAGCATAATAAGAAAAAACAAAAAGCAGCATATAATAGTAAATAATTGACGAAACTACTGCCCCGAAAATACCAAAATAAGGAATCAATAAAATATAAAGTAACAAATTTAATACCGTGAAAATTAATTTTACTTTTATCATTAAAGTTTCAGAATTAAAAGCAATTAAGTAGTTTTGCAAGAACATTACTAAACCAGTTGCTGGTATTGATATTAAATATATTTGAGCATAAAATACAGAATTTTCATATTTTGTTGAGTATAAAATTGTTATTACAAAAGGCAACAAAAAATAAAACACAATAGAACCTAATATTAATACAACAAAGAATTTCACTATATATTTTCTTAATATATTTTGCAATAATTCTTTATCGGCAGCAAATAATTTTGGCATTATTACTCTTATCAACATTTTTATTGCTGTTCGTAAATATATTATAATGGAAACTGCGATTGAATAAACAGCAAGTTTTTCCGGCTCAAAAAATACACCAATGATAATTTTATCAGCATGGTCGTAAATCAGTGATATTACTGCAATTAAACTTAATTTATAGGAACTTTTTTTCCATGAATTTTCAATATCATCATTTTTAATATGTTTGAAAGACAAATAATAAAACAATAAATTTGTAAATGTATTTGAAGCAAGATATGAAATAAAAATTAATATAAGGTTATCTTTTCCAAAAAAAATAGATACAGAAACAAATCCAGCAATAATTACAGTCTTTATTGAATTAAAATAAGTTGAGATACTAAATTTTGATTGTCCTTGATATAAAGAATCCCAACTTGCAAAAGGAAAAATTAAAGGACTGAAAATAGCAGCTACAAAAATTCCTATTCCTATAATTTGCTCATCGTAAAAATAATAATAAGCTCCGATTAACAGAGTTAAAGGAAGACCTGCCAAGCTCCATAAAAAACTAAATTTCACAGCTTTTTTGTATGTTCCGTGTTTTTTTCGTGCCACAGAACGCAACAACGAAACATTTATTCCAGGTAACGAAATTATTGAAAAAATAGTAAGAATTGAAATCAAAAAATTATATTGTCCTAAAATCTTTTCGCTTGTAAACCTTGCCAACACAACAGACAATAATATTCCAACAACTATTTGGATAACTTGACCGATTGTTGCCCAAAAACCGTTTTCAACATAATATGGCAAATCAATTCCTATTTTATCTCCGATATCTTTCGAAAGGTTATATATTTTACGCCTTACTTTTTTCATAATGTTTGAATACTGCAAATCTTTATTTTTACAAAAATAAAAAACTATTTGACATATATAAATAATTTTATAATTTTGTTTTTTATTATAAAAAAAAATTATGAAGAGACAAATAATAAAAAAAACAGTAAAACGAAAACAAAAAAAAAAAAATCAATCAATACAAATACAACAAAAAACTTTTTTTGAAAAATATTTATCATTATACGGTATTTGGATATTAGTAACATCTATAATTGTTATTGGTTTCATTGCTTTTGGAAAATATTTGACAAGCGAGTATTTATTTTTTTTTAAAGATATAGGTAGCGATTCAATTAATCAAGATTATCCAGCTTTAATGCATAAAATTTTTCTTTCCCAAGAAAGTACTTTCCATAAGTACTCTTTTTTTACTGGATTAGGCGATTCTTTTTATTATCAATTCCCAACTGAACCATACGGCTTATTTCGTACATTTTTAACAAATATTGGAATATCATTTTGGGGTGAACAATATTTAATTAGTTCACGGTTTCCGAATATATTTATTTTTAATATTTTACTCAGTGGTTTGATTTTCTATTTTTATTTACGAACTATTAATATTAAAAAATTTTCGGCACTGATAGGAGCTTTATTATTAACTTTTTCTGGTTATTTAATTATTGGCAGTAGTTGGGGGTTTGCAGGACATGTTTTTAGAGCTGTTTTTTTGTTATTTGCTTTTGAACAATTACTTGTAAAAAAAAGGTGGTATTTTTTCCCATTTGCCATAATTTTTGCGAGCGGAAATATTTTTATATTGTATATATATTCAATATTTCTTTTTATTTACGCTGTTTTTAGGTTTTTTTATGTAGAAGGAAACAATTTTTTGGGTTTTTTAAAACTCACCGGAAAGATGGTATTACTTGGTGTAATAGGTTTATTAATGAATTTTTCAAGATTATTAGCTGGTTTTTTAAAAATGTTTTTCAGTCCGCGCGTTTCTGGCAGTGCCTCTTATAGCCAAACATTAAGCGGAGGAGAAGATATTATAGATCAATCAAACCTCTGTGCCACAACATTATTAAGATTTTTTTCAAGTGACATACTTGGCACAGGAAGCAATTTTCAAGGCTGGCAAAACTATTTTGAAGCACCTTTATTTTATATTGGGTTACTAACACTTCTAATCTTCCCGCAGGTTTTTATACATTTGAACAAACGAAGAAAAATTATTTTCGGAAGCTTTCTCGGATTTTGGATTTTAACATTGCTGTTTCCATATTTACGACACGCTTTCCTCGCATTTACAGGTGATTATTTCCGCTACGGGTTTGACTTTTTTATTCCGTTTACATTATTATTTTATAGCATTTATGCTCTAAATGAATTAGATATAAATTTTAAATTAAATTTACCGCTACTCGTAGGAACATTCGTTCTTTTGCTTGTTGTGTTATTCTTTCCATACGATTCAATTCCGATATCAGCTATTGATAATAATTTACGAAAAATAATAGTCCTTTTACTAATTTTGTATTCTGGTTTAATATTTTTAATGTCAAAACCTCAATATAAATCTTTTGCTCAAATAGGATTAATATTGCTTCTCGTTGTAGAGTTGAGTTATTTTTCGTATAATTCTTATGATGACAGAGTTCCAGTAACAAAAAAAGAATTTGCTAAAGATAAAGGCGGCTACAAAGACGGAACAATAAAAGCAGTGAGCTATATAAAATCAATAGATAAATCAGCATTTTATCGTATCGAAAAAGATTATCAATCGGGCAATGCCGAACACAGCAGCCTTAATGATGCACAAGCACAGGGCTACTATGGAACAACAAGTTATTCTTCATTTAATCAGTTGAATTATATACGTTTTTTGGAGGAAATTGAGAACATTCAAAAAGGTGACGAAACAGCAACTCGCTGGGTAAACGGGTTTAGAGGAAGTCCTCTTTTACAGACATTTGCAAATGTAAAATATCATCTCAGCAAAGAAGAGAAGCCAGCATTTATGCGTTTTGCTTTTGATTCTTTGGCTCGAAAAGAAGGTGTTACAATTCTAAAAAACAGATTTTATCTGCCATTTGGCTACACTTACGACAAATATATTAATTTTGATGATTTTAAATCGCTTATCTCTTACATGATAAGCAGTCAATCGCTTCAAAACATACAACAAGAATTTGCTCGGATGAACCTACCCCAACTCGGAATTAACATTACCAATAAATTACAACCAATTGTAAACAAGGTATATAATTCAAAAGACTTGTTTATTGCAGAAGTGGAATCTTTGGTTGGCGATATTGCATCGGGTGTTTACATGCAGAAAATTGTGAAACATTCTGTTGATAATTTTCAGAACAGATTGGCTTTATTAAACGGCTTTGTTTATGAAGATGATTCAAACGTTGAAATTAATAATCTCAGCAGACTTTCAGTACAGGACTCTTCTGTATTTATACCTGCTATGAAGTTTAATTTTGTAAAATATGAAGAATTTGTCAATAATTTGAGAAAAGATACTTTCCGAATTGAAGAGTTTAAGCAAAGCAATATAAAAGGAAAAATTTCGATGTCGTCAGAAAAAATGTTATTCTTCACGATTCCTTTTGACAAAGGTTGGAAAATAAAAGTTAATGGTAAAGAAAATAAACTTTCAAGAGTTAATCTTGGTTTTACGGGAATTATTTTGCCACAAGGCGAACACGATATTGAGTTATATAATGTGCCACAATATTCAAGTTTAACATCTTATGTTTCAATTGTTTCAATAATATTATTCTGGCTCTTTTTGGGATATGATATTTATCGAACTGTGCAATCAAAAGTCCGTAAGGACGACAACTATTGTTAAACCACGATGATAATCGTGGTATTAAAAGAACTTATGACATAAAGTCCCTCAAGGGACGAACTATTTTGCTCTATTCCCACAACTATCGTTGTGGGTTTACAATAGTCTCCGTCCTATCGGACTTTTGGCTACCCGTCAAAACTTGGACAGTCTTGTTTATCAAGTATTTCGTAACAGGATAAAAATCAATCCTGTAAAACCTGTAAATCCTTTCAAAAAATAAAATAATGTCCAATACTATACGTGTAGCCAGACTTTTGATTGCACAGGTCGATATTTTTTCAGCAAAAATAGATATTACAAAACATATATATTGTTAAACATATTATATTATTTTGATATATATCAACTATGAAGTTAATTTGTAGTAATATTTACAAAAATATATATTAATAAACTCAATCAAAAATGAAAAAACTATATTTATTTATCTCAATTATGATTTTTTCTATGAGTATTTTTGCTCAGGAAGAAACTAAAACAACTGAATTTTCAATTGATGGACAGTTTCGTACAAGACTTGAACTACAACCTTCAGATGGTGGTCGAAATGTATTGGTAGCAGACGAAACTGCAGGATTTACACAGTTGTCGCAAAGAAGTAGAATTACTTTTAACTATAAATCGGGAAAACTACAGTCAAAATTTGCAATACAAGATGTTAGATTGTTTGGCTCAAATAAATCTGTTAAAAGCAACAATGGATCAGGAAACGAACTTGCAGTTCACCAAGCATGGTTAAAATATAAGTTAGCCGATAAGATTTGTGTAAAACTTGGTCGTCAAGAACTTAATTATGCCGATGCAAGATTATTGTGGAACAAAAACTGGTTACAAGAAGCAGCTTCATACGATGCAGTTGTTTTTCAAGGACGTGGTGGTCTTAACTGGGATGTGGGTTTTGTTTTAAACTCGGCTGAAAAAAACACAGTAGCAAGTCAATACAGAGCTTTAGGATTTTTTAATATTTCTAAAAAAATTAATGATAATATAACTGTTAATTTAACTGATCTGTTTGAGGGTTATGAAAATGGTACTACTACTGCACTTTATGGTAAAAATACAATTGGAATTAATCCTGTACTTAAATTTGGTGCATTAAAATTTAATGCAAGCTTTTATTATCAAAATGGTAAAGTTGCTACTCTTGGTGCAACTCAAGATTATGCTGGAATGATGTATACAGCTAACATATCGTACAAATTAGGAAAAATAACAATTGGTGCAGGATATGATAGCTATTCGGGTGATGATGATGCTACTGATGATAAAAATCAAGTATTTACAACTCCTTATGCTGGAGCACACAAATTTTTTGGTAATACTGATTTTCACCTCAAACTATTTGGTCTAAAAAAAGGAATTAACGATATTAATATAAAAGTTAATGCAAGCCTAACTCCCAAAACAAGTATTAATCTTGCATTACATATGATTTCTCTTGGATATGATGATACTTATAAAGATGCAAACAATGTAGATCAAACTTACAAAAATGTTGGAAACAATATTGATTTTGTTTTGAAACACAAATTTGGTAAAAAAATGGCACTTTTGTTTGGATATTCAGCAATGTTGGCTAGTGATGAGTATAAAGCAAAAAAACTAGGTGCTGGTACAGATGCTAAATTTCATCAATGGGCATGGGTAATGGTTTCATTTAGTCCTAATTTTTTTAAATATAGTAAATAAGTAGCCTTACAAAAGTTTTTCAACATTTATATTTTATTAATTCTCATATTATTAAGATATTAATAGAATGCGTAAGCAACATTAAATAGGTCGAAGACCTTAATAAAAACTTTAATATAAGAGCAAGGTAAAAAAATCTAATTTAGGTTTTTTTACGAATTGTTTTAGTTGTGTATTTTAATTTTGTGCCGATAATGATTTATCTTTATCGGCATTATTTAATAATTATTTTATATTTTAAAATCTATAAAAATGAAAAAGAACACATTACATTTATTACTACTCATACCAATATTTAGTATTTTATTTAGTTGTGGTGGAGGAGCTAACGAAACTGCAGATACAAAAGATACTGTAAAAGTAGAAACAAAAATTAATGAATTTGAACTACTTATTGCGCAGATTGAAAAAAATGGGGACTTTATAAATAGCAAAAAAGTTCCAACTATGATTACTGCGACAAAAGTTAAATCAATGCTTGATAGTGGTTTATATGTTATTGATATTAGAAAAAAAGAAGATTATGAGTCTGGTCATATAAAAGGTGCTGTTAATGTAAAATCTTCGGAAATACTTGAATATTTAAAGACAATAACTCCAAGTGATTACAAAAAAATTGTTTTGGCATGTTATTCTGGTCAAACAGCAAGTTATACAGCATCATTATTGCAGATTTACGGATACAGTAATGTATATGTTTTGAAATGGGGTATGAGTTCTTTGGATAAAAAAATGGCTGATAAAAAATGGTTAAAAAACAAATCAGATAAATTTGCTGACAAGTTAGAAACTACTGCTAATCCAAAAGGTGAAAAAGGCGAATATCCAACTATATCTACAGGTCTAAAAACAGGGAAAGAAATATTAGAATCAAGAATAGAACAGTTATTAAAAGATGGTTTCAAGCCAAAAAAAATAAAATCTGATGAAGTTTTTAATAATAAAGATAAATATTATATTGTAAATTACTGGCCTGCAAAATTATATAATATTGGTCATCTTCCAAGTGCTATTCAGTACAATCCTAAAAAATCATTAGGACGTTCTACTGAGCTATCTACATTACCTAAAGACAAAACTATTGTTGTGTATTGTTTTACAGGACAACATAGTGCATTTGTAACAGCTTATCTTACTCTTTTGGGATATGATGTACGTTCGTTAGTTTATGGAGCTAATGGCTTTATGAACAGCATGATGATAGATGAAGAAAAAGGAATTGGTCATGGTTTTTCTAAAAAGAAAATCGAAAAGTGCGATTTAGTAAAATAATTATAAAAATTCAAAAAGGCAGGTGTTTTCACCTGCCACCGATATCCTCAAGGCATTAAAACGGAATGTCTAATTATTGTCTCACCCTCAGATATTCAGTACTTTAACCATTTTAACGAGTTGTTTTTTTAGAGGTCTTGGCTGGTCTTATAAAAATACGTGCAAAAATAGCTTATTTAAGTTTTTTTTTAGTTCCTAAAATGGTTTTTTATTTTGTTAGTAAGTTTTTTTGCCCTGAATGGG
>JAOZVK010000385.1 GCA_029938185.1 Bacteroidales bacterium
CAAACCAATAGATTTAAGAAATACAAATGTGTAAAAACTTTTGTATTGGTACTTAGTTAAGGTCTTCGACCTATTTATAGTTGCTTACGCATTAGTACAAAGACAATTTAATCAGTGGTTTTACAAAAATTTTTCGGTATTTGTTTTTGCGCAATCAGCTGTATTATAGCTGAATACTAAAATATGTAAGCCATATTAAATAGGTAATGTAAAATAAAATGTAGAACCTATACCAATTTCACTTTCTACCCAAATTTTCCCTCCGTGTTTTTCTACAAATTCTTTACAAAGTATTAAACCTAAACCTGTACCTGTCTCTTCTTCGGTACCTTTGGTTGTAATATTATCTTCTATATTAAATATTTTTGATAGGGTTTTTATTGGAATACCAATACCAGTATCGCTTATAGCAATTTCAATAAAATTTTGCTTGTTTACAGTTGTAATCATATGTGCTTTTAAGATAATTTGTCCTTCTTTTGGAGTAAATTTAATTGCATTTGAGATTAAGTTTCTTATTACTGTTGACAACAAATTTTTATCAACTTTTACAAAAATATCTTTTGAAATATTATTTATTATAGTTATAGATTTTTTTTCAGCTGTTTGTTCTAAAATAATTACTGTTGATTGTGATAATAAAAATAAATTTTCATTTACAGGATGAAAACTAATTGTTTTTCTTTGTGAAAGTGCCCATAAAAGTAAATTTTCGAGTAATTTGTATGTATTTTGTGCACTTTGGTTTATATACGATATAAATTCTTTTTGTGTTGCTGTATTATAATTGTCAAAGTTACTATTTAACATTCCTGAAAAACCAATAATTGAGTTAAACAGACTTTTCAGGTCGTGAGCAATTATTGAGAAGAATCTATCTTTGGTTGCATTTAATATTTTTAAATTCAGTTCCGATTTTTTTAGTTCTTTTGTTCTTGCATCAACAATACTTTCCAAATTATTGTATATCAAAGAATTTTCGATAGAAATGGCAATTTGAGAAGATAATATTTTAATTGCCTCAATATGAACAGACTTAAAAACATGAGTGCTTAGATTATTTTCCAAATACAAAACTGCAACAAGTTTGTTTTTATGAATTACTGGATAACAAAAAATAGATTTTATATTATTTTTTCTTATATAAATATTGCCTGAATAATTCTTATCTGTTGAAGCATTATCTATAACAATAAATTTACGGGTACGAATCACATATTTTACGATATTTAATGCAAGAGCTTCTGTTTTTTCTAAATTCTCGGATTGCAACACTTTTATATTTTTGGAACTATGGCTTCCTTTTGCTTCTATGGTATATTTTTCTTCATTATTTTGGATAATAACTGCATAGTCTGCTCCTGCATTTTCCATAATAAGCATCAACATTGTTTTCAGTAGTTTTTCAAATTTAACTTCACCCGAAAGCAATTGGTTTGCTTTTACTATACTTTTTAAATCTAATGATAAAGTTTTAGTAGTTTTGTTTGAGGAAGCTTCTCTTTGGAGCAAGTATTGTTTTTTAGTAATATATTCAGGGTATTTATCTTCAAGTTGTTTCAATTTAGCAGTTGCACCCCAAGTTTCATAAGTTTTGTATGCATCTTGCAAATATAATTTTGCAAGTTTTTGATTATCCTCCTGTATATAGTATCGAGCAGCTGCTTCCAAACTGATTGCTTCTTCACTCAAAAATCGATTTTTATTTGCCGCTTTTATTGCTTTATTATAAAAATCTTGTGCAAGTTCTTTTTTTCCAAGAACTCGACATTTTTCGGCTTCTACTAAATCATATTTGTTCTGAAAATTTTCGGGACAATGCTTTGCCCATTTTTTCATTTTTTTTTGATTTTTTGAAACTTTTTTTACAATTATTATTTTTTGCTTCTTATCTATATTATCATAAAGCATTAGCAAACACAATGAATGATAAAATTTTGTCAAAGCAAAGCTATAGTATGCAGTAATTCCTTCTTGATATTTTAATAAATTATCAATTACATTTTCCATTTCAGAAGTATTGTTAAAAATGTAAATTAAAAATATTTTTTCAAGAAATAGATTTCCCAAAGAAGTGATGTCTCTATTTTTAATATAATTTAATATTTCTTTATCCTCGTTAAATTTTTCACTTGATAACAAATGAATATTTTTATAATTTTTGCCTAATAAATTACTTATCAATTTCATATTAAAAAGAACCATTAAATAACTTCTTTTTTGATTAAATCGTTCAATTTGTTTTATATTTTTAAAATAATTATTTTCTAATTTTTGTAAATTCATATCGCAGAACAAATAATTTAAAAGAGAAAGTCCAATAGAATAGCTTGCAAATTCAATATCTCCAACTTCTAAAGCTATTTTGTAATTACCTAAAATCCGTTCTGTAACATTATGAAAATTTTCTTTCCAAATATTTATTGAAGATAAATTTACGTAGTTTATTCTACTTTTTATCTTATTAAAATTATATTTTTCTTGTATTTCGTTTGCGAGTTTCCCCAGTTTATATGACTGTTCGATTTTACCTAATATTGTGAGAATAACTCCATAACCCGAAATAGAATAAGAAGAATATTGACTATGTCCGTAATTTGTCATCAAAATAATCCCATTTGAAACTAAAATAGGAGTTAATTTTTTATTCGTAAAATAAACAGAAGTGACAATAGCATCTATCAATTTTAGTTTTGCTATCGCATATTCGTTATTCATTAAGGGTAACTCTTTTAGATTGTCAAAACCTCGGCGTTTTAATGAAATTGAAACTCTAATAAGACTATAAATTATATGCAACAAAGATACTTTTTTAGGAAATTTAACACCAAGTTCTGATAATATTTTAAATCCGATTTTCATTACATCATTAAACAAAGCTTGTGCTCTGTAAACATTTATCAGATTATAATATGAATTAACTTTATGCAAAATATTGCTAGTATTTTCATTTATAATTTTTGAATATTTTTCTGTTTCTTTGTAAAACCCAGATAGATAGGAAAGTTCGGAAAGTTCGTCGTAAATTTTTAAGCATAAAGAATAATTTGTTTTCCACATGTTGGTTTCTAATAATTTCTCACAAATTTTAAAATAATTAAAAGCTCGTAAATACGCTGTTGTTGATTTTGCTTTTAATCCAGCTCGAAAGTTTAATTCTATAAATTTATGCTTTTCTTCCTTATCTTTAATTAAATCAATACCAAAATTTAATTGATTAACGACTTCAATAATTTGTTTTTCTAAATCTTTTTTATCAAGTGAATTTAATAATAATTTACCAGTTTGTAAATGAAATTTATTTTTTTCATTATCCAGAATAGTTGAGTAAACAGCTTGTTGTATTCTATCGTGAATAAATTTATATTTTCGATTATCTTTTGGTACTATAAGATTTTCGAATATTGCTGGTTCTAAATCATTTTTTGCAATATTTTTATCTTTTTTATAAATTATTGATAACAATTTCAAGTCAAATTTATTACCAACACAAGCTGCAATTTTTAAAATGTTTTGTGTGTTTTTTGGTAATTTTTGAACTTTATTTACCATTAATTCAATAACATTATCGGTAATATTTTGTTTTTCAATTTCTTTAAAATTCCAATTCCATATATTTTTGGTGAAATCAAATTTCAAAAATTCTTCTTCATAAAGATTTTTTAGAAATTGAATAGTAAAAAATGCATTACCTAAAGTTTTTGAATATATTAATTCTACAATATTTTTTAGACTTTGTGGCTTCAGCAATCCTTGCGGATTCAAAATATCATTGAGTAAATTATTTACATCATTTTGTTTTAAATTGTCTAATTTTATTTTAGAAATAATTAATTCTGCCAACTTTTCAAACTCCTGCAAATCAGTTATATTAATTTCATTTTCGCGATATGCAATAATAATTAATAAATAATTAATTTCAGGCTCAGTAAGTAATGTTTTCAAAAGCTTGATAGATGAATTATCAGCCCATTGTAAATCGTCTATAAAAATTACAAGAGGATGTTTTGCTTGTGAAATAGCTTTTACAAAATTACTCCACACATAATTGAAACGGTTTTGTGCTTGTTTTCCATCTATTTGGGGAAGTTTTGGCTGTTTACCAATAATCAGTTCTAAATTTGGAATTAGACTTGTTATTACTTCTCCAATACTTCCTAATGAATTCTGAATCAAATCTTTCCAGTAAAGCAATTCTTTTTCACTTTCTTTCAGAATAATATTTGTAAAATCGGTGAATACTTGTATAATTGCATAATATGGAATATCTTTTTGAAATTGGTCGAATTTTCCTTCTATGTATAAACCTCTTGTTTTAGTTAAGGGCTTATGAATTTCGTGAATAAGAGCTGATTTTCCTACTCCTGCAAGTCCTGAAATTAGCAATAATTGTGTTTTACCGACACTTACATTTTTATAAATTTCACGTAACTTTTCTAATTCTTTTTCTCTGCCATAAAGTTTTTCAGGTATTATTAAACGACCTGAAAAATCATTTTCTCCAATTACAAAACCCACAAGATTTTGAAAACCTTGTGGGTTTAATATTTGTTGCAAGTCGTGTTTTAAACCAAATGCAGATTGATAGCGGTCTTCTGCATTTTTTGATAACGATTTAATAATAATATCTGATAAAATTTTAGAAATATTTTTATTAATATCAATTGGAGGAATAGGTATTTTGGCAATATGCGAATGTATTAATTCCAGTTTATCTTTTTTACTAAAAGGTAATTGTTTTGTAAACATTTCATATAAAATAACACCAAATGAGTATAAATCGGAACGAGTATCAACGCTTCTGTTCATGCGTCCAGTTTGTTCGGGAGAGATATATGCAAGTGTACCTTCAATATGTTTTGGGTTAAACTGGTTTTGAGTTTTTAGTGTATACTTTGTTGCTAGTCCAAAATCAATTATCTTAATTTCATGTTTCTTATTTATCAAAATATTATTTGAGTTAATATCTTTATGTATAATATTATGTTGATGAATTTCGCCAAGGGTTTGCGAAATATTAATTGCAACTTTTATTAATAATTCAAATTTATTATCTTGATTGATAAAATCTTTTAGAGTTTGTCCTTCAAAATATTCAGATATTAAAATATTTTGTTCGTCCTTTTTATCTTTTTTCAGTACTTTTCTAACTCCAGAGATTCCTAAATTATGAGTAAATTCATATTCATTATTTAATTTTAATATTTGTTCTTCGCTGTGGGTTTCTATATTTAAAAATTTAATAAGCACCTTTTTTTCAAAACCATTGTACACTCCTTTATATATTGTACTATTTTTACTTTCGTAGATTTTTTGTATGTTTTCTTGTTTCATAAAAATTAAATTTCAGTATACATATGAAATGTATCTATCAAAGTTATACTTTAAATGGTTCTTTAAATGGTTCAATTATTCAATGATACAATATACTTATTAAGTACTGTTACAAAAGTTTTTAGACAGTTCCCTACTTACAACTCCTTGATTAGATTGCTTTTGTACTAATGCATAAGCAACTATAAATAGGTCGAAGACCTTAATAGCTTCAGACTGGTCTTATAAAAATACGAGCAAAGATAGCTTATTTAAGTTTTTTATTAGTACCAAAAATATTCTTTTGTTTTGTTACTAAGTTTTTTCGCCCCGTCAGAAGTAGGACAGTCTTGTTTATCAGGTATTTCGTAACAGGATAAAAAT
>JAOZVK010000043.1 GCA_029938185.1 Bacteroidales bacterium
GAACTAATAAAAAACTTAAATAAGCTATTTTTACTTGTATTTTTATAAGCCCAGTATTGTACCATTGTATCATTGAATAATTATACCATTTAAGGTATAGCTATCATATCTGTATTATAAAAATTAATTTCTTTTTCTTTCCTTTTTTTTTTGTTTTAAGGATATAGAGTAATATAAGGTTTGCTAAATTTTTTAATAAATATCAGAAATATTGATTTTAAAAAGACAGTAGTGTTACGATAATTATTTTTAATCATCAAACACATAAGACTTTATGATTACAACATAGTCACACTATGCATAAACTACTTATAATAATTTTTACATTTGTATAAGAATGTTAATTTAAAAACTAAAAATATCAATACTTTAAATGGTTCAATTATTCAATGATGCAAATATACTTAGAACGGTTGTAATTTTAACTTTGACAAAGTTTTAAACTTTGTCAAAGTTGGAGTTAAGTAATTTATAATGTAAATTTATAATGTAAATTTATAACCGTTTATAGTATATACCCATTAATAGCTAATAATATTTTTATAAAAATAAAATCCTTAACTTAATTTAGTATAACTTACTTGTAAGTTCAATAGTGTTACAATAATTATTTTTAATCACCAAATACATAGTAGTTTATGACTATACCATGTTTACACTATGCATAAGTATTTATTTAAATTTTTAACTTTAGCATTTAATATTTGATATTTTTGGCTACATGTTTAGTGTTTGGACATTATTTTATTTTTTTTGACAGGATTTACAGGATTGATAGTGTTTGGACATTATTTTATTTTTTTTGACAGGATTTACTGTTTAAAATATCCTGTTAATCATGTAAATCATGTCAAAAATTCATAATTCGTAATTAATAATTTCCTTATTAATTTTTATAAGATCAGCTTTGTACTAACTTTTTTTACCTTAATGAATATGTTTAATAAAATTTCTATACACCGAGTTTTAAACCTAATTTTCTTTTTTTTATTTATATTTCAATCGGTTTCACAAAAAAATCGTCTTCCAGCTACAACTGATGCAGGTTTTTGGGAAAACAAAGGACAATATATTGACCAAAATGCAAATTTGCGTCCCGATCTTTTATACGTTTATCATGGTAAGGCATACAAATTACAGTTGAAAAAGACTTCTTTTAGTTACGAACTTTATAAAAGAATAGTTGATACTCTAGGCGTTTCAGAAGCAACAGGGAAATTGGAAATTGAAAAAAAATATAAATTTCATAGAGTTGATATTGAACTGTTGGGAGCAAATCCTAATGTAATAATCAAGCATGAAAATAAAAGTGAAACTTATAAAAATTATTATCTTGCTCATACACAAAAAGACGGTGTAAGGGCTTATAATTACAAAAAAATAACATACCAAAATATATATCCAAATATAGACCTTGTATTTTATTCAAGCTACAACGGACGCAATGTATTGAAATACGATTTTGTGATACGAAAGGGGGGCAATATTGCAGATATAAAATTACTTTACAAAGGTGGTGATAATTTTAGTATAGAAAAAAATGATGGATTATTAAAAATAAATACAAGTCTTGGTAATTTTACAGAAAATATTCCATTCTGCTATGAAAAGGATACAAATAACAATGTTTTAAAATCATTTACAACAAATTATGAATTAGAAAACAATATTGTAACTTTCAAAACAGAAAATTACAATAAAGCAAATACAATAGTAATTGACCCTGTTCCAAAATTTTTTCATACTCGCTTATATGGTACATATTTTGGCGGAGATGCTGAAGATGTGAGTTATGCAGTTGTAACAGATTCCGATAACAATATCTATATAACTGGTAGAACCAATAGTGATGCGAATATTGTTACAAGTGGTAGCTCACAAGGAACAATTGGTGGAGGTAGAGATATTTTTATTGCTAAATTTGATAAAACACTTTCTAATCGGATGTGGGCAACTTATTTTGGGGGTACAGGAATTGATGTTGGAAATGATATAAAAATTAGCGGTAGTAATATATATGTTGTAGGGGAAACTGACAGTGATGGAATATCTACATTTGGAAGTGAAAACGCACAAGGAAATGATATTATATTGGCAAAATTTAGTTTAGACGGTATACGTTCTTGGGCAACTTATTATGGTGGGGCGGGAGAAGATTTTGGGCTTTCCTTAGATGTCAATCCTGCTTTTATTGCAGTGACAGGAAAAACAACAAGTCAAAGCGGTATTTCAACAGCAGGAGCATTTCAAAATAATATAGGAAGTACTACAGGATACAATGATGGTGTTCTGATAAGTTTCACACTTTCAGGTATATGCAATTGGGCGACATATTATGGAGGAATTGATGAAGATGAAATAACTAGTGTTTCAATAAGTACAGAAAATAAAATTTTTATTGCAGGTAACTCAGTAAATGTATCCGGAAATTTTGATGGATTTATAGCAAATTTTTCAAGTACAGGTTCTCGTAATTGGGGGGTATCTTTTGGTGGTACTAAAGATGATATAATAAAAAGTGTAAATGTAAAAGGAAATTCAGTTGTTATTTGTGGTTCAACTAAAAGTCCTACTGGAATTGCAACTTCCGGTTGTCATCAAAACACACATGGCGGAGTTGCGCATGAAGACGCTTTTGTTGCAAAGCTTGACTTAGATGGAACAATTCAATGGGGTACATATTATGGTGGTTCGCTTAAAGATATTGCTCATAATATTTTTATTGATGATAATAAAAATATTGTTTTAATTGGTACAACATTAAGTACAAATGGAGTAGGTATAGTAGCTGAGAGTTTTAGAGATGAGCTAAATGGTGATCATGATGCTTTTTCAGTAAAATTTAATACTGATGGTAAACGTTTATGGTCTACATATATAGGTAACGCTCAAGAAGATAGGGGGTTTGGTATAACTGTTGATAATTTGGGTTACTGGATTGTTACAGGTCTGACAAGAAGTACTGAAGATATAACCGAAAATGTAATATCAACACCTTACGATCAAGATCATAATGGAGCAAACGATGCTTTTATTCAAAAATATTGCGATTTAATAATTATTGACCAAAGCCAAAACAAAACAGTTTGGACAGGTAATAGTGTAAGTTTTAATATAAGCGCCATAGGTTCAAATTCTGCGAGTATTACTTATCAATGGTACAAAGGTACAACAGCACTTACAGATAATTCTGTAATAAGTGGTTCAAAAACAGCAACTTTAACTATAAGCCCTGTGGTACTGGACGATAAAGGGCTTTATACATGTAAAGTGAAAAACGATTGTGGAGAATTAACATCAGATAATATAGAATTAATAGTTAAAGAAATAGAAATAACCCCATCAAAAATTTGTCTTAATCAAAGTTCAAAAATAAAAGCTTCGCCAGGTGGAGAACTCTACATTTGGAGTGTTGAACAAGCGGCAGATGTTTGGACAGATATACAACAAGGAGTAGGATTAAATGAAATAACAGTTACACCAACAACAGCAGGAAAATATAATTACAGACTGATAGTAAGTGGATTTAATCTTACTGATGATATTGCTTATGTTTCTTTAACTGTTCATCCACTGCCTATTGCAACTGCAAATGCAAATCCGCTTACAACATGTAGCGGCGAGCTAGTAAATTTAAGCGGCAGTGCTACAAATGGTACCCCAACATATATTTATTCATGGACAAGTACACCTGCTGGTTTTTCAAAAGTAGGGCAAATACATACTGCAAATCCCGATAAAACCACAACTTACAATCTTAAAGTTACTGACAATGAAGGCTGTATTGATACCGATGAAGTAACTATAACCATAAAACCTTTACCCTTTCCTTATAATCTGCTAAAAGGAGGAGGATATTGTGCTGGAGATGCAGGAGTTGAAATTACTTTGAGTGGCTCGGACTTGAATACAAGTTATCAATTGCAACACAATGGCAGTCCTTATGGTAGTATTGTAAATGGAACAGGTGTGCCATTGTCTTTTGGAACAAATTCCTACCCAACAGGTACATATACTGTTATGGCATTAAATAGCAATACAAATTGTTCCAATAATATGTCTAATTCTGTAACGGTAACAGTTCATCCTTTACCAAACACAAACGCGGGAGCCGACAAAACTTTTTGTAAAAGTTCAACTATTTCCGAAAAACTTGAAGGACAATCTCCTTTTGGCGGTACTTATACAGGTTCAGTTCATATTGGTGGTACTATGGGTGTTCCTATTTTTATTCCTACTGTTCTTGGCGATTATACAATAACATATTCATATACCGATTTACATGGCTGTAAAAATACAGATGATAGAACTATACATGTTGTTGAATCAAAAGAAGTTGATGCAGGTAGCGATTCCGAAAGTTGTGTAAATGGCAATTCTGTATCACTATTTGCAACTCCCACTGGAGGAAAATGGTCAGGACTGCATGTTACATCTAATACTTTTACACCACCATCGGTTCCTGGCGATTATATATTGACATATTATATAGGCACAAAAGGTTCGAGCTGTTATAACGAAGATACCCGATTAATAAAAGTAGTTCCATTGCCAAATGTTGATGCTGGTGAAATTGAATATGTTTGTTCAAATGAACCTGCTTTTGCTCTAAGCGGTCATTCTCCAATTGGTGGAACTTTTAGTGGTTCTGCTGCTGTTACAGCAAATGGAAATTTTGATCCATCAAAAGCTAAAATAGGAAATAATATTCTAACTTACACATATATTGACCCTTCAACTAACTGTGAAAATACAGATGTAAAAAAAGTTTTTGTACACGGTATTCCGCTTATTAATGCTACAGACATAAGTTTCTGCAACCAAGCAGTAGGAACACAATTAATTGCAAAACCTGCCAGTGGAACTTTCAGTGGTAGTCCTTATGTTACTTCGGGAGGTATATTTACTCCATCGGGAATTCCTACCGGAATAGGAATGCATCAAGTTACTTACAGCTATACTGATGCAAATAGTTGTACTAATACTGCAACAATAAATGTTACGGTTAAAGATGTAGACCTATTACAAATGCCCAGTGGTTTTGAATTATGCAAAAACGACCCCAATGTAATTATAGAAGCAAAGCCTGTAAGTGGTAATTGGTCTGGCGATATTGTTAGCACATCGGGAACTGTAACTACTGGTGTTGTAGGAAACTTCACTCTTACATACACTTATGAAAAAGGCACAACTTGCGAACTGAAAGGTACTGTTGATATTATCATAAACTCACTACCTGTTGTTAATGCACATGGCGATGATGAAACTTGTTATGGCGACCCCAATTTTATACAAACACCAGTAGCCACACCTGCAAATGGTATTTGGACTGGCACAGGAATTATTGATAAAATAACAGGTAGGTATAATACAACTCATAGTGGCACTCCATATCTGGAGACTACTTCAAACATTACTTATACTTTTACAGATAATAATGGTTGTACAAGTTTTGATACAAAAAAAATAACTGTTAGACCATTAGAAAAAATAACTTTAGATAAAACAACAGTCTCTTTATGTCTTAATCCTAGTGGTAGCAATTTACTGAAAGCAAGTCCAGAAACTGGTATTTGGACATATCCCGATGGAACTACTATTATTGATAATTTATTCATACCCAATACTGTTGGCGACTTTGATGCCACCTATACTTTTACAACTACCTATGGCTGCATAAGTAGCGATATAACAAAAGTTACAGTTACAGATGAAGACGATTTGGTTATGCCTTCGGATATTGAAATATGCAAATGCAAAGAACTTGCAACTATTAATACAAATGTTCCCAATGGAAAATGGTCTGGTACAGGAGTTGATGAAAACGGAAAATTTAATACTTGTTTAGATGCAGGAAATTATATTTTGACTTATACAGCAGGCGAAGGTACTTGTATACAAACAGGTCAAATGACAATTACAATTTTGGCTTTACCTGTTGTTAAAGCCAAAGATAAAACAGTTTGTGAAGACCAACCAACAATAAATTTAGACGGAAATGTAGTAGGAACTTGGACTATTTTTAGTGGTATTGGCAGTATAGCAGGCTCTGTATTTAATACTGCAGGTGCTGGAATTTCAACAGTTTCATTAAGCCATACTGATGCAAACGGTTGTATAAATACTGATAAAGCTATAATGACTGTTAATAAATTACCTAATGTTGATGCAGGAAAAGACGAAACAATCTGTAATCAACCAATAGAATCATCATTTGAAGGAACACCTGCTGGTGGAACATGGTCGGGTTTGCTTGTAACTGCCGATGGTAAATTTACACCAAACGGTACAGGTGTTTTTGAATTTGTTTATACATTTACAGATGCAAATGGTTGTACAAATTCCGACACAAAAACAGTAACAGTAATACCAGCAGAAACTATAGATATAGGAATTGATAGAGAAGTATGTATTGGAGCCACTCCTTTTTTGATAGCAGCTACACCTACTGGAGGAACATGGACAGGTACACATATAACAATTAGTGGAGTTTTTGATCCTAAAGTAGCCGGTGAATATATATTAACATATTCCTATGGTTCTGGAACATGTCTTAAAGAAGCTAATATTACGGTTAAAGTCAATCCGTTACCTGTAATTACACCACCTGCCAATATCGAAATTTGTGCAGATAATGCTAGTTTCAATATAACAGATGTATCGGGTTTTGTACCAACAGGAGGTAATTATTTTGGCACAGGAATAACAAATGCTAGCTTAGGTCGATTCGACCCAAGTGTATCGTCAGTTGGCGTTTTTAAAATTAGCTATACCTACATAGATCCGCTAACAACTTGTTCAAACACTGCAACTATGACTATTACAGTTAATGCTCTGCCAATATCCGATTTCATATTTCCTGCTGCTTGCGAAAATGCTATTATTAATTTTATTGACAAAAGCACATCAAAAGTAGCCATATCATCATGGCAATGGGATTTTGGCGATGGACAAAATTCCACAGATGCGTCTCCCGCACACCCATATTCAAGTTCTAACGATTTTGATGTAAAACTTACTGTTACTGATGCGAATAGTTGTACAGCAAGTACAACAAAAAAAATTACAGTTAATAAAAACCCAATAGCCGATTTTGCGGCTAATACAGTTTGTAAAAAAAATCCTACAAAATTTTCCGATTTATCAATAAATAATGGAGGTTCGTCAATTAACACTCGGGAATGGAATTTTGGCGATGGCTCTCCTTTATCTATGCTCGAAAATCCTGAATACACATTTTTAGATGCAGGCGTTCATAATGTAAGATTTGTAGTTATAAATGAATCAACTTGTAGTGACACCATTTGGAAAGAGATTTTAGTATATCACACTCCCAATCCAAATTTTGAAAGCGATAAAGCTTGTTTCAAAAAACCAACAAATTTTATTGATAAGTCTGTTGATGACCATTACAAAATTAATGTTTGGGAATGGCGATTCGGTGATGGAACAAATGAAATATATACAGAATCGACTAATCCAAAATACACATATCTAAAAGCAGGAACATTCAAAGCATCTTTAATAAATATAAATGAAAAAGCTTGTTCGGATACCATATATAAAAATGTTGTGGTAAATCCTTTACCAAAAATAGATTTTTCATATGAAGCTTTAGGTTGTGAGAATGTTACAGTAATATTTACAAACACCACAACAGGAGCTTGTTCGACTTGCGATGAACCTTTTAAATGGATTATTGATGATAAAATTATTATTTCGGACCACAAACCTTTAAGCTGGACATTTACAAAGGCAGGATTTTATAAAGTAAAATTAATTGGCAAAACCGCTCATGGTTGTGTCGATTCCATATCACACACACTACAAATAATAGGTGATCCTTCTCCTGATTTCGAAATATTCCCAAAAAATGGTTGTACACCTCATAAAGTAGGCTTTGTAAACAAAACAACAGCTTTGTTTGCAAGTTATGTATGGAGTTTTGGTAATGGAAAATCAAGCACACAACATACTCCACTAAATGTTGTATATGATGATATTATAAAACAAAACACAAAATATGAAGTGTTTTTACAAGCAACTAACATTTGTGGAAGTAAAACAGTTAGAGACACGGTTACAGTTTATCCAGATCCGATAGCAAAAATATCGTCTTCATTATCTTCGGGCTGTTCTCCGCTTACAGTTAAAATTTTTAATCTTTCGAATACTGTAGAATATGATGTATGCAAACCAGAAGATGCTATTTTATATCAATGGTTTTTAGAAGATAAACTGATTAGTACTAAGGAACAAATTGGAGAATTAAATCTAATAAACCCCTCTAAAAAAGATAGTATTTTCAATTTAGAGCTTGTTGTTACAACATGTTGCGGCAACGATACTGCATATTTTGATATAAATGTACATCCACAAGATGTGGAAGCATTCTATAATATTGATAAAAATACTGGTTGTCCTCCTCTGGAAGTGAAATTTACAAACTCTTCGATTGGAGCAGTTGCTTACTCTTGGATAATTGATGATAAAACAGTATTCTCAAATCAAGAAAATCCCATTTACAATTTCGAAAATGAAACTGCTTCAATTGCGACCTACAATGTATGTCTTGTTGCTTTGAGTGAGTGTAGTAAAAGTGTTTTTTGTCAAGATATTTTTGTATATCCAAAACCCAAACTTAAGATTTCAGTAGTCGATACAATTTGTGTAAACGATACTTTGTTTGTTAATAATAACTCATCTGATTTAACATCATGTCTGTGGTTATTTGGTAATGGCGAAACTTCAACAAAGTGCAATACATCAGTAGTATACAAAACAACGGGGATATATGAAATAACATTTATCGGAAAGGGTACAGAAAATAGTTGTTTTGATAGCCTGAAACACAAAATATACGTTGTGCCAAAACCAGATGCTAAATTTACGGTTTCCAGTAATTGTGACTGCGATTATAAAACATTCTATTTTAAAGTGAGTACTATAAATCCAAACACATCAGAAATTTACTTGTGGGATTTTGGCGATGGAACAACATACATTGGACAAAATGCAGAGCATATTTACAAAAAACCCGGAACATACGTCGTTACATTAAAAATAACAAACTGTAATAATTGTGAAGATTCATATTCTACTACCATATGTGTTTATGAAACTCCTTCTGCCGATTTTGATGTTTCAATAGGCGAGTATTCATGTGTTTATCCAGTTTCTGTAAATTTTACAAATAAATCAAAGGGCGGTTTTTCTTACAAATGGGATTTTGGAAATGGACAAAGCTCAAGCGAACAAAATCCTCAGCCAGTAAGTTATGATAAAGCTGGAGTTTATACTGTTTCATTAGCTGTTTTCAATACGAATAATTGTGTTGATACTCTTAAAAAAACAGTTATTATATATGAAAAATTAAAAAATAAAATAGTATCACAAGATACAATTGGTTGTTCGCCTTTTAAAGTACAATTTATTGGAAATAATGCAAGCCAAACAAACTACTTCTGGAACTTTGGCGATGGTACAAATTCAAATGAAGCAAATCCGATACACACATATTACAATAACTCGCTATCAGATAAAGTATACACAATAAAAATGACTGCAAGTTATGATAAAGGAGCATGTGAAATTTCGGATATAAAAACAATAACAGTACGTGGCAAACCTATTGCCGATTTTAATTACGATCTTATTCCTAAGGAATTGGAAAATGGAATTACTTGTGGTCAATATATCAGATTTAATAATTTATCGGTAGAAGCAATAGACTATATTTGGCATATAAATAATACTTTTATCAATGATTCCATACCCGAAAATGAGTTTGATTTCTTAAAACCAGGTATATATCCAGTAAAATTAACAGCTATTTCAAAGTTTTTCTGCAAAGATAGTATTACTAAAAAAATTGCGATTTGGCCACAAACTTATTATGCTCCCAATGCTATGCTACCCTGTTGTTCTGATTGTGAGAGTGAAGCAAAATACTTTCAACCCAAAGGAGCAGGTATAAAAGAAGGAACTTATGAAATTCGAGTGTACAATAAATGGGGTGTACTAATGTGGCGTTCAACCGAGATAGTAAATGGACAACCAACAGGTAAGTGGGAAATAAATTGTGATGACGATTATTACTACTCAGGAGTATATTATTGGCAAGCTTCGGGTGAATTTGAAAATTGCTGTCGTTTTGTTCTAAAAGGAAATCTTACTCTTATAAAATAAACTTAAATACTATGAAAAACAAAATTATAATTGCTATTATTATTTTAAACTACTTTAGTTTTGGGCTGATTTCACAAAATCCGGGAGTGAGTCCTTCAACTTTTTTTTATAATCCATCTAAGTACAATTCAGCATTTATAGGTGGTGATTATACAAATTTAAATTTATTCTCAAGGCATCAATGGATTGGAATGAACAATTACTTTGAATCGCATGCCTTTTCAGTAGATATGCCAATCAGAACGATAACTGGTTTAAAAGGTTTTGGATTTTCAGTTTTACAAACAAGAGGTGGCGATGGGAATTTAGAAACATTAAACTTATCGCAAATGACATCTTTTCGGATACTAATTAAAAAAAATATATGGCTATCTATGGGACTGCGTCTTTCATATATTCACAGTTCTATTAACTGGGCAAATTTGGTTTTTACAAGCCAAATCCATCCAATACACGGAACTATATATCCACAACCAAGTATAATAAATACAGATATTTATAAAACAAATACACTTAGTACCAGCACAGGTTTTACCTTGAAACACCAATACTTACATAAAACAAGTAAAAATACTATTACAAATGTTATTGGTGCTAATTTTGAATACTTAACACAAACAGAACTAACAAGTTTTGTTAATAATGATATTAATATCCCTATGCTATTAACTTTTAATTACGGAAATTTAATTTTACATAATAGTGGGTTTATAAAAAGTATAGAATCGGCAGTTATTTATGAAAGGCAAAGCAAAGTAAACACATTTTTATTTGGTTCAAATATAACTATCAGACGATATAAAACTTTTGAAAAAAACCTTGCATTTAAATTTGGTTTATGGTCAAGAATTAGCAAAAAAGATTCGGGTTCGTTAGCTCTTCCTTCAGCATTAATCTTAACTTGTGGACTTCAAAATATTATATCCTATAATAGAAAAAAGAAAAGTTCTGTTCATATAGATATTGCTTATAGTTATGACCTTGAAATTATTGATAAATTTAGACCAGGAGCTACTCATGAAATAAATTTATTTATTTACTTTAAAAAGAATAATAAAAAAGGGAAGTTCCAAAAAAACCAATATGGATTTTAAAATATAGTATTTTTGTGTATTGGTCTGTTACATGTCGTCTATTTAATACTGTCGGTGTGGCTTCAAGCCACGCCGACAGTAAAAATGCGTAAGCCACATTAAATAGGTCGAAGACCTTTGAAAACTTAAATCATTTTTTTTAACCATGTTTCAAGTTCACTTATTATTTTTGTATATGAGTAATTTTTTTTGGCTCGCTTTCTGCCTGCAAAGCCCATATTGTTTATTGTAGCCTGATTTAAAAGCAAATCTCTAATAGTGCCACCTAAAATTTTGTTAGAACGTTCAGTTAATATACCTGTTTCTTTTATTACAATAGATGCAACTCCACCTCCTTCATATGCTACTACTGGAGTTCCTCCTGCTAATGCTTCGGCATAAATAATTCCAAAATGCTCTTTTTTCTCAGGAGCCGCAGTGAGTATTGTTGCTGCATTAATAAGGTTTGCTTTATCTTCCGAAGATACAAATCCTAAAAATCGTCCTCTACTTCCAAGCTCTTTTTCAAGTTCTGCTCTAAGTTCTCCGTCACCAATAAAAATAGTTTTTGCTATATCGGCATATTCCTTAGAAGCTTCAACAATATTTTGTGGTCCTTTTACTTTTGTCAATGCACCTGGACATATTACATATTTTTCAGGTAGATTATATTTTTTTATAACATTCCCAAATTTACCAGGATAAAAATCATCTAAATCGACTCCACACGGAAGAATCTTAAATTTATTTATTTTTACATTTACCAAAGGCATTACCAGCATATCTCTAACGTACTCTGTAGTAACTAATAATCCATTTGCTTCTACAATTGATTTGTGTATTAATTCCCATACAGAATCATCGAACATACCATGATGTCTAGGTTCTATTCCTGTTCCATGAAGAAATAAAGTATATGGTTTATTATATTTTTTTGCTACATTAGCAGTTGCTATGGCGGTTAGATTTGCATGGTGTCCAATTATTATATCAACATCATTAATTACAGATTCTAAAGCATTTTCATAGTCTATCACATATTTTGCCACCTCGTCAAAAGGCATTGACGAAACTGCTTTTTGGCTTTTTTTGGCAGCAGGTAAATATTCATGAACTGGCATAGTATCGGTATGTAGTTTTACATCAACCGAATGTACTCCTTCTATTTTTTTTACTTTTGGGTGAATAAAATAAACTTTGTTTCCATTTAATGTTAGATACTTTGCATGTTCGCGTGCTACTTCTCCACTACCTCTTCCTTGATTTAATAATAATATTGCAATATTCATAATCTTAAGTTTTTATATTTTATAAATTTCTTAATAATTTTACTCTTCTATCCTTTTTTAAGTAGGTCGATAATAAAAACGGGCTACTCACATAAAATTGGACACTTTGCTGCGATTGGCAGGTGGTTTCACCTGACAGTTATTAATATTTACATATTAAGGTCTTCAACCTGGGCTTATAAAAACTAATAAATTACAACAATATTGTTAGTTTCAATTTTATTCTTTTTTTTTTGTGTGTTGCTTTTGCCCTTTCAGGGCGTTTTTGCTTACGAATACACTTACACATAGGGCGTTGCCCCATGTTAATGCTTATGCCCTTTCAGGGCGAAAAAAATCTACTAACGAAATAAAAAAACATTTTAGGAACTAATAAAAAACTTAAATAAGCTGTTTTGCTTGTATTTTTATAAGACCATCTTCAACCTATTTAATGTGGTTTACGCATTTTTGTAAATTACTATCATGTAGTTAATTGTATAAAACTAAATGTCGGAAAACTTTTGTTAGACTACTTTCATTTACTTTTGCCATAATTATTTTTGGCAAAGATAATAAAAAGAACTGAATTAATCCATTACCAAATAAAGAACTAAGTACTGTTACAAAATTTTTCGACATTTTCTTATTCATAATTACCTGATTAAATTGTATTTGTACTAATGTGTAAGCAACTATAAATAGGTCGTAGACCTTAAAACTTATATATTAATCCAAAATTCAAACCCCAAAAACGAGTTGTTATTTCTGTGGTTTTGTATATAGTATTAATATAGTCGTCTCTATGTTTTGCTGTTTCGTATTTTATAGGGAGTAGACTGTATTTTATATTTGGACCTATTTTTAATTTAAACCGTTTTTTTAAAGATAAAATAACACCAGCCGAAAAATATCCACTAAAATTATATTCTCGCATACTATATTTACTAGTTTCAGTTTCAGTTACTGTATTGAAACCATAATCATCTAAATTGCTTAGAAGAACATTATAATCAGGATATTCTCCAGTATGTGTAGTTTCTCCTATCGTTTCATATTCAGCCTGTGATAAATATGATGCTTCAACTCCAAGATTTAAATAATAGTTTACCTTACCTTTTGTATTAAACCTCATTTTGAAAATAATAGGCATATCTAAATATACTATTTGATTTTTTTCTACAATTGTTGCTCTGATTATTCTATAATATCTATCTCCGTCTTTATCAACAAGTAATGGTTTTGTGAGATTTGTGTTATCAAATTTTGTTAATGATAGTTCATTATAGTATACCGATAAGCCCAAGCCAACACCAATACCATAATTTTTATTAAAAAAATAGTTTAGTATTAGTCTTAAATTCCCACTTGGGTTACCTTTTGCAGACCAATAATCATCATTAAAAATATCGCTGCTATATATTTCGGAATATACTATAGCAAAATCTCCCTCTATAGAAAAATAACTATTTTTTAGTTTCTTTTTTCTTTTTAATTTTATATTTATATCATTATTGTTAGCAATGTTTATTTCTATTGTTTCCATACCGATAAAAGAAATAACAAGAACTTCGACAAAATCGGGAACCATAATTAGAAACCTACCATCAACATCAGTTATTGTACTATATGCCGAAATTCTTTTTGCCATAACCGAAACTCCAGCAATAGGTCTTCCCCATTTATTTGTAACTTTTCCTTGTACCATTCTATCCTGAGACAATACATAATTTGATAATAGTATAGTTAATATAAGTATTGCTACAATTTTTTTCATTTAAATAACTTTATAAAATTTAAGGTATTATACCACTCTACATGACATTTTTTTATTTGGCATAATTTGGACAGGATTAACAGGATTTACATGATTTTTTATCATGTAAATCCTGTCGAAAATATTGGCTACCCGTCAAAAGTTGGACTGTCTTGTTTATCAAGTATTTTGTAACAAGATAAAAATCAATCCTGTTAATCCTGTCAATAAGTATTGCTACAATTTTTTTCATTTAAATAACTTTATAAAATTTAAGGTATTATACCACTCTACATGACATTTTTTTATTTGGCATAATTTGGACAGGATTAACAGGATTTACATGATTTTTTATCATTTAAATCCTGTCGAAAATATTGGCTACCCGTCAAAAGTTGGACGGTCTTGTTTATCAAGTATTTTGTAACAGGATAAAAATCAATCCTGTAAATCCTGTCAAAAAATAAAATAATGTCCAATACTATACATGTAGCCCTATTTAACAATCATAAAAGTTTTATTAACTATTTTTTTATTATCAATTATTAACTCGAAAAAATACAATCCATTTTTTAAATTATCTAAAAATATTGTTTTTGAAAATAATTTTTCATTTTTAGTAAAACTAAATTTCTTAATTAATACAGCTGATTTATTATAAATATTAATAACTAAATTGCCTGTTTCTTTGTTATCTAAACTTAAATTAATACTATTTACAACTGGATTTGGAAATAGTTTTAAGTTTGATGGAAAATTAGTATTTGTGTAACTAAATGAAGCAGAGCTATTTTTACAACCATCTTCTTTTGCTACTTCTACTCTGTAATTAGATGATTTTATATTCGAGATTACTAAATACTGTTTATTTTCATCATCTATCAATACATTGTTTTTATACCAATTGTATTTGAATAAATCTCTATCAGTACAAACTAATATATTTAAACCTTTTTGTTTTATAGTAGGTATTTTGGGTCCATTTGACTTGTCAATCACTAATTTAACAATAGTTGCATAGCTTTCTATATCATTTACTGTTTGACTTACATAATAAATATAAGTTCCCCCATTTGTATACGAAGGAGTGTAGTCATTGTCTTGAGAAAGACTATTTGTAAGATCAGAATTATCGTACCAATTAATATTTGTGCCTTCGGCACTTATGGTAGTTTTTTCTGTTTTTACACATGTTTTTACATCACTTGATATAGGTTTTTGAGGCTTTACAGTTATTTTTACAGTAACAGCTTCGCTTTCAATTTTACTTATTGTTTGAGTTACATATAAATAATAAATATCTGGTTCAGTATTTCCATGATCATAAGAATTACCTGTTCCTACAAGATTTAATAATGTAATATCATCATACCATTTTATATCTGTTCCTGTTGCTGTAATAATTGTAGTTTCGCCCTTGGTTATTGTTTGGTCATCAACTTCGGGACTATCAACCTTTTCATTAACAACTAATTTTGCATTAATACTTGTAACATTATTACACAATCCGGTAATAGTACATTTATATTCACCTGCATCGGTCAGTCCAATACTTTTCATAATTAAAGCATCATTTGTTGAACCAGAAATATTTGAGTTATCCGACAATGGGTTATTATCCTTGTACCATTGCATGCTTTTTTTACTTCCTGAAAACTCTACTTTAAACTCAACATCATTACCAATATTAACAGTTTGATCTACTGGTTCGTTAGTTATTGATAACAAATCGCCTTTAGTTATTGATATTTTGCTTTCAGATGTACATGCTCCGTTAGTAATAAGCCAATTAAATACGACTATACCACTATTTGATATATTACGAGCAGTAGTTGTATTCAGTTGATTATTGTCAAATGTAATACCACTTGTTTCTGTAGACCACTTGCCTGTTCCAGGTGTTGGGTTATTGCCAGCTAAAACATAAAATGTTTCGCATACAGCATCATTATTTGTACCTGCATTTGCTTCAATAAATTTATCTTTATGTATTATAACATTACTACTCGAACTACAATCCCCATTTGCAACTGTCCATTCCAATACAAAACTTTTACCCTCTATGAAATTAGAAATACTAGTGTTATGACTTGTTGTATTTTCTATTACACCGCTTCCACTAACAATTGTCCACTCTCCTGTACCAAGAGATGGATTATTGGCACTCATTGTATATGTGTTTGTACAAATATTTTCGTCATCACCTGCATTTGATAAAACAGTATTAACAGTAATAGTTATTTCATTGCATTCGCCTGGTGTTGAACACGCACCACCTTCGCCACGAATATAATAGCTTGTTGCACTTTCGGGACTTACTTCGATACTGTTTGTTTCAGTTTCGTCAGTTTTATTTGTTCCACAACTTGAACTATATAAAACCCATTTATTGGCATCTTTTTTATCTCCTGTTATTATGATTGTAGAATTTTCTCCTTTACTACATATACTTGTAGCTTCAAGCGATGGTTTATCAGGAAAAACACATGCTTCATAAGCTCCAATATCACGACTGGTACCTCTTTTGGGTTTGTTTCTCTGGTCGTTTGGAGGTGCTTTAGTATCATCAGCAGCATCTATGGCAGGGCTGCCAACATTTAAAGCTATAGTAAATGTGTTTCCTCCGTAGTCATCAAAATCGGCAAGTAATGGATCTTCATTTGAAAACCATGTTGTTGCTACACCAGAACTTTTTCCGACAATGTTATTTGTATTTACTGATGGTGGAACAGGTACTTGTATATCAATATCATTAGGAGTACTTGCTGCTTTATTATTATAAATAATTGTATTATGTATAGAAAAGCCTCCGTTATTAGTTTTTTTTATTGCTCCTCCTGCATTAGTATTCGTTGTTGTATTATTTGCAAATGTACAATTTATAATAGATGTTGTAGCATCAGCATATATTGCTCCTCCTTCTGCTGCTTGGTTATTGAAAAAAGTACAATTTATTATATTGCTTTCTGATTGATTATCTATGTATAATGCTCCACCGTTGGAAGTAGATGTACTATTGTTATCAAAAACACAATTTGTCATTGTTAATTCTGTTTTATTAGTACATATTGCCCCACCATTTCCAACTGCTGTATTTCCTTTAAATATACAATTATCAATAGTAAACATTGTTGTTTGGCATGATAAAATCGCTCCTCCTCCTGCATTATCCGCTTTTCCGTTAATTAATTGCATATTTTTGAGTTTTAATTCACCCTCTCCTTTTATGTAATTAAATATTCGACAATTAGATTGTCCGCTTATTATTGTTTTTTTTGGACCATTACCTTCTATAGTTATATTCTTAGAAATTTCTAAAGGTGTATTTAATAATATAGTTTGTCCATCTATTGAGGGATCAAAAATTATTTTATTTATAGAAGGTGGTTGTTCAAGAGCCCATCGTAGCGTATTTGTACCATTATCTGCTGTACTTTTTACGGTATAAGTAACTTGTGGTGGTACTGGATCTGACATTGGTGTCATTCCTACTTGTGTAGGGTTTAATCGTGTTAACAAACTTATTATGCCCGATATTATATCAGCATCTGATCCTTCGCCATTTTTTATAATCTTGATTGCCATTTTGTGAAAAAGTCGATAAACTTCAGGTCGTTTTTTGAGTTCATCTATCTTTGCTTGGGTAAGTTTAAATCCATATACTCCTGTAAGTTCCTTGCTAACATATATTTTACCACCTGAAATTGTAATTCCATCTATCTCGCCGTCTTCCTTTTGTTCTTTTATTACATTGGTTATAAATAAATTATATAAATTGTGATAATTTTTGGTAAAAAATGTTGTTTTATCCTTATTATTTAAGCGATTTGCTTTGAAATTACTCCCACCTAATACTAATGCATTAGGAATTGTAAGTATAAGAACAAGTGCTGTTAATATAATTTTTACTCTTAATGAGTTTCTCATCTTCCTTAAGAAACTTGTGGTGTTTGTTGTTTTATTTTTCATTTTCATTATGTTTTAAATTATTTATGGTTATTCTATTGTTAAATAACGTTTTTTTATTAATTTAGTTTTTAATATTTTTGTTAAATAATTATATTTTCAGAAGAAAACAAGGTTTTTACAAATAATGTATTGTTTATACATCTGTATTTCAACAACATACAATTAGGTTTTTAAATTATCTATAAATTTAATAAAACATGAAAACACATATATTACTTATTTTACTATTATTTTATTTAAACAATATTTGCGGACAATCAAAAAAATATAATAGATATATTGATAGTACATATTATTTAAGTATTATTGATAGTTTGAACAATGAATTTGGAGAAAACAAACAGTTTAACAAAAAATATAAATTACAAATTATAATAGCTCTATCATTTTATCCTGAACTTAAAAAAATAAAAATTTCCTTTTTAGAAAAATCAATATCTACAACAATGAACTGTAGACCAACTATATGCTCTGTTTTTAAAAAGCGAAATAATAAATATAAAATCAGATTTAATAATAGAAAAAAATTTGAAGGAATAAGCTTTGAGGATATTCCTTTTAATGCACAAATAGGAATTATTGGACACGAATTAGCACATATAACTGACTATGAAAATTCTTCAACCTTTGGGATTATAAAAAAAGCTTTTAGCTATTTGTTTAAAAAAAAGAAAGCAAAATTTGAAAAATATATTGATAAATTAACTATTGAGCATCTATTGGCATGGCAACTTTATGATTGGTCATACTATGCAATATATAAATCAAAAGCAAGCAAAAAATACAAAAAATTTAAAAGTGAAATATATCTAAAACCAAGCGAAATTAAAAAAATAATAAATAAATAGTCTAAAAAAAACAATATTTATATTTTGTTAATTTGCATATTGCTATAATATTAATAGAACCCGGGCTACCCGTCAGAAGTTGGACAGTCTTGTTTATCAGGTATTTCGTAACAGGATAAAAATCAATCCTGTAAATCCTGTCAAAAAATAAAATAATGTCCAATACGGCTACCAGTTTTAAGTTAGACGCTTTTTAACCGCAAAGTTACACAAAGTTTGACGCAAAGTTTCGCAAAGTTTTGCTAATCTTTACTTTAATTCTATGATTAAAACTACTTGAAAAACAAGACAGTCCAACTTCTGACGGGTAGCCTCCAATACTATACGTGTAGCCCTGAATTAGGTTAAGAATTCCACTTCTATAAAATGTTATCAATTATCAATCAAGACATTGTACCATTGTATCATTGAATAATTGAACCATTGAACCATTGAACCATTGAACCATTGAACCATTGAACCATTGAA
>JAOZVK010000386.1 GCA_029938185.1 Bacteroidales bacterium
ATTTTAGGAACTAATAAAAAACTTAAATAAGCTATTTTTGCTCGTATTTTTATAAAACCAAGGCGAAGCCCCAACTGAAACAAGTCATAAGTTTCTTTAGTATTATTTAGACAAGATTTACATGATTTAGATGTTTAAAATATCCTGTAAATCCTGTCAAATTATTACGTTTATAAACTTAATCAATTTATGTATCAATACATTACAGATTTCGTTTTTTTACAATATAAAATGATAGCCATACAAAAATACTAATATAGACAATAGCTAATATTACATTAATTTCGAGAGCAATTGCTTGTCCACTTATATTTGACATTGAATGTTCAATAGATTGTTGCACTTTTGCATCGCTTGCGGCATCGGCTAAATTAGGTGATGGGGTAAGGCTTGATAATATTTCTAAGGGGAAATATTTTGCTACTGGTAGTTTTAAAATAAAAAAATATAATTTTAGTATTGATTCTAAAAAATAGTAGCCTAAATATACAACTATTGATAAAGCTGTACTTCTCATAAGTGTAGCAATTAACAATGCAAATGACATATAGCCAAAGATTTGAATTAAATAAAAAACTACATAATATAATCTTTTAACAATATCGCCAGCTATTATTTTATCGGAAAATATACTACCAAAAATCATTGATAATATAAATACAAATGCAAAGCTAAATATACTTAATATTGTGATAATGATAAGTTTTCCAAAAACAAGTTCGTTTCTATATAATCCATCAATTATATGTTGTCTGTATGTTTTATATGTAAATTCGTTACTAACAAGAATTATTATAAGCAAAACAAACAAAAGATTAAACCATTTTGCTATCCATGTAGCAGTGTTCCAAATGTATGGAAACTTTATAAAATTACGTGAATCTAATCCTTGAACGTTTATATTTACATTAGATGCAACAAATAATACTAATAAATATAGTCCAGCGAATAATCCTACGATTAGCCAGAATGGTATATATGATTTTATTTTATGATATTCAATTTGAAAATTCTTTTTCATCTGTAATTTTGTTAAAATATTAATAATTAAACTTTGCGGTTAAAAAGCGTCTAACTTAAAACTGGTAGCCAGAATATTTAAGCTTATTTTATAATTTCTAAAAATTGCGATTCAAGGCTTTTCTTACGAATCTCAAATTTTGATAAAATAATGTTTTTTTCAAATGCAAATTTATTAATATCCGAACCAGAGTATTCGTCTTTTAAAATTAATACAATATCATTTTTTTCAATACTAATTTCTTTTACCATTTCCGATTCAGATAAATAATTGTACAATAAATTTATATTTTCAGCCGAAATAATAATCTTTTCTTCATTCCCAAGTATTTCACTAACTTGTCCAACTGTAATTATTTTTCCTTTTTTAAGTATTGCTACATGTGAGCATATTTTCTCTACTTCATCAAGAATATGACTTGCAAATATTATTGTTTTTCCTTTTTTTGCTTCGGATAATATTATGTTTCTAATATCTGCAATACCTTCAGGGTCTAAGCCATTTGTTGGTTCATCAAGAACAAGCACTTCGGGATCCCCCATTAATAACGATGATATTGCAAGACGCTGTTTCATTCCAAAAGACAATGTATTAAATTTAGAATGTTTTCGTTGAGCTAAATCTGTTAGTTCAAGAACTCTATCAATTTCCTGTTCTATGTTTGATATACGTTTAATTTCTCCAGATATTTGCAAATTATTATAAATTGACAAGTATGGATAGAAATTAGGTGTTTCGAGCAAAGCTCCAATTTTATAGTTAATCAAGAAATTTTCATCTTCTTCGAACCATGAAAAAGTGCCCGAGTTTGCCTTTACAATTCCTAAAATAATAGCCAAAGTTGTTGTTTTTCCACTACCATTTGGACCCAGTATACCAAAAATATTTCCTTTATTTACACTGAGGGATAATTCGTCCAGAGCTTTTATATTTCTGTAGTTTTTACTTAAATTATTAATTTGTAATACCTTGTTAGTCATGATTTTATTAAATTATTAATATGTTTTTCAATTACTTTTATAAATTTGGGAATTGAGTAAACAATGGTTATATCATTTTGTTTAAGTTTTGTTTGAATTTCAACATCAATTTTTCGCTTATAATCAGGGTGAATACCTACAATTATTTTTTGATTCCGCTCAAGAGCAGCTCCATATTCAAATAATGTTATAGGATTTAGTGTAGCATACGAAAACCAAAACACTATGATATCAGCTTTTCGTATCTTGTCAAATTCCCATTTTATTTGTTTTTCCGATTCTTCTTTTATATCAATTGGAAAGTTTTTTCTACGTGGATTATAAACTGTAATATCATATTCGTTCAAAGAATCTGCAACTTCTTTTTGCCAGTTGGGGCAGTTTGATATGCCTCCTGCCAAAAATATAGACATGTATTTTGCATCTGTATAATCTATTGCTTCAATATATTGCATAAAAAATGTATTAAGGTCTTCGACCTATTTAAGGTGGTTATATTATTTTGTAAACTATTGTCATATTGCTAATTGTATGAAAACAAATACATTTTCTTTTTTGTAAAACTACTTTATACAATTATATCAAAAAATGAGAATATGTCATCTAAGCTTTATAAAAATTAAATTATTACAAAAAAATCAAAACAAATATACAATAAAATTCAATAAAATTAGATACCTTTATTTTTTTAATACCATAAATTTAATGATTCCTTTATAAGCTATTTATTTTCAGACATTAAAACTTATATGTTTAATTTGTGTGGAAATCTGATAATTACAATAAGCTATAGTTTTTAAATCATAACAAGTTAGCTTGAGAATTTGAGCTTATATTGCTGATTTTATTTTCAGCCACAAAAATCGTAGTAAACAATTAAGGTCTTCGACCTATTTATAATTGCTTACGCATTAATACAAAAGCAACTTAATCTGTAAGTTATGAATAAGTAAATGTAGAAAAACTTTTGTAACAGTACTTATATATAAAAAATTATCTATTTCATATAAAGGTTACTTTATGGATAGCACTTAGTTACTATCCATAGACTATATTAAATATGTCAAATATCTAAAAAATAATATTATGAATATAAAAAATTATAAACTTAGTTTTTTGATTTTGTCATTTAATTTATTGTTTTCAACAATATATGCTCAAGTTGATGATAATTCTCAAATAAAAAAAATTAAAGATAAATTTGGTAATTTTTATTCAAATACTGCTCAACAAAAAGTATTTTTACATATTAACAAAAGTAGCTATAATACAGGCGAAATAATCTGGTTTAAAGCATATTTGCTAAATGCTGTTAATCATATTCCTGATACCATAAGTACAAATTTATATGTAGAAATCCTAAATAAAAACAAAAGATTAATTGACAAAAAATTATTAAAATTAAAAAACGGATTCACTAATGGCGATTTTTATTTTTCCGATACAATTGAATCAGGAGAATATCAAATTAGAGCATATACAAATTTGATGAAAAATATTGGAAGTCATTATTTTTATAGCCAAACAATTTATATCAATAATCCTAAAGTTAAATATTTTAATAAACCTTTGTACAAAGTAGCAAAAAAAATTAAAAAAAAGTTACATAATATTAGTATACAATTTTTCCCAGAAGGAGGTAGTTTTGTCGAAAATATGGAAGCTAAATTAGCCATAAAAGCTGTAAATATGTTAGGCAATGGAGTAGATATTGAAGGCTATATTGAGGATAACAAAGGTAATAAAATAAGTAGCTTCAAAACAGATTCTAATGGAATAGGAGTTTTATTATTTAAGCCAGAAACGTATAAAAAATATAGGGCAATAGCTATTAATAAAAAAGGAAAAAAACAAAAATTTAAACTTCAAGCTGCCATAAAAAAAGGCTATACTATGCTTACAAAAATTGATAAAAATAAAATAAATGTAAAAATAAAATCAAACTTATATTTTGCTGAGGATAAAATAGCTAAAACTGTTATAATAATTGGTCAAACGCGTGGGAAGATATATTATTCAAAAGCAAAATTAATAGAAAAGGATTCGGTAGAATTTATTATTGATAAAAGCACTTTTCCTGCGGGTGTAACGCATCTTAGTTTGTTTAATGGAAGAGGGCAATTGTTTTGCGAAAGATTAGTTTATATTGAAAATAATAAAAAACTCCTAATAAGTATTCTACAAGAAAAAAAACAATACAAACCAAAAGATAAAATAGAATTTAAAATTAGAGTAACTGACAAAAAAGGGAACCCTGTAAAAACGAACTTATCTTTAAGTGTTTACAAAAGTTCAGATACTAAAGAAACTCCAACTGATATAAACAATTACTTACAATTTCAGTCTGATTTATATTTTTCTAATAAATTAAATACTAATATTGATTTAGATAATATGATGATAACTCAAAAGTGGAAAAAATTTAACTGGGACAGTATATTAGTTAAAAACCCAGTAAAAATAAAATACAAAAGAGAAAATAAAATAGAAATCAATGGACATGTAACAAGAGAGCTTATAAAATTTAATAGTAGCGATGTACTTGTTCAGCTAACAATAATGTCTGAATACAATGATGTATATAAAACAACAACAAATAAACATGGAAAATATCATTTTGAAAATATTGATTATAATGATACTATTGAAATAAAATTAGAATCTAAATTTGAGGGCTATAAAAAGAAAGGAATAATCCATTATAAAGAAAAAAAATTACCTGAAATTATTTTTAATGTATTAAATGTTAGTAATTTAGAGTTTTATGCTAAAAGAATCAAGAAAAAAAGAAAAAAAAAGTATAACCCAGTCGATATAAATACCGATGGAAGAATGCGACTACATCAAAGAGCAGACCAAACCATAGTATTAAAAGAAGGAATGCATTACAGTAGCATAGCTGATGTTTTGAGTGGAAAAGTTCCTGGATTAACCATAGGAGAAAATGGAGCAAATATGCGAGGAAATTCATCGCCACTTTTTTTAGTTGATGGCGTACCTACTAGTTTTGATACAGCTCAGTCTATAAATCCATCAACGATTGAGTTTATTGAGATATTAAAAAGTCCTGGAAATTTGGGCGTATACGGAAGTCGTGCTAGCGCAGGTGTTATAGCAATTTATACAAGACGAGGATACAATTTTACCAGAGGAGAATTAAATTTAAAAATACAAGGCTATTACTCAGCAAAAAAATTTAATGTTCCTAAGTATGATAAAGAAAAGAATAAAAAAGTAGAAGATAATCGTAAAAATATATATTGGAATCCAAGTATTAAAACAAATGATAAAGGTGAAGCCAAAGTAAGCTTTTATGGTTCGGATATTAGTGGAAAATATAAAATTAGTATCATGGGTGTTTCGTACAAAGGACTATCTGGCTCTGCTAAGAAGTATTTATTTATAGAAAAATAAAATGGCTAATCAAGCCTTTTAAGTAGGTCGATATATAAAAACAACACTTTTGTTTTTTTTATTATGCTGTTTATCAAGCGTAAGCAAAATTGTTAATTATCCATTGTTCATTGTTAATTACTTACCTTACTTACGTCAATAATGTGGAAATAAAAAAAAGGCTTACATAAAATGTAAGCCTTTGTGACCAGTCTGAGGCTCGAACTCAGGACCCACGCCTTAAAAGGGCGTTGCTCTACCAACTGAGCTAACTAGTCTTGTTTT
>JAOZVK010000387.1 GCA_029938185.1 Bacteroidales bacterium
TTTAACTTGCGATTGTTTTGGAAAAAGAAAACTGTTTTTGTGAGTTCTGAAGTTACACAAAGTTTAACATAATGTTTCGCAAAGATTCACTTTAACATTAAGATTAAAACTAAGGTCTTCGACCTATTTAATGTGGCTTACGCTTTTTTGTATACAGATGAATTACAGTTGATTGGATAAATGTGAATACCGAAAAACTTTTGTAACAGTACTTTCTTGAAAAACAAGAAAACCCAAGCTTACATAGATAGCCCCAAAATGCGTAAGCCACATTAAAATAGGTCGAAGACATTATACTTTTATACCAATAATCAACAAATCATCAATTTGCTTATTATTGGCTTTCCAGTTATTAAAGGTTTTAATAAGTTCTGACTTTTGTTTTTTCATATCATATATTGATATTTTGACTAATAATTTTTTTAAATTTTTAATTAAATACTTTTTTTTACTTCCACCGCCAATCTGGTCATAAAAACCATCGGTAAATAAGTATATCAAATCTCCTTTTTGAATTTTTATTTTATAATTTGTAAAAGGTTTTTCTTTTGGATAAATTCCTATTGGCATTCTATCTGCCTTGTATTCTGTTAATTGATTGTTTCTTATTCGATATAAAGAGTTGTAAGCACCTGAATATTGCAAAACAGAACTATTCATTTTTATACTGCATAATGCTATATCTAAGCCATCTCTTACTGGATTGTTCACTTTTTGACGTAAGTTTTTTTTAACAAGCTCACGAAGCGCATTTAGTGCCAAAGCAGGTGTATTTATGGTTGCTTTTTTTAGGACATCGTTTAATAATGAGATGCTTAGTATTGTCATAAACCCACCAGGTACACCATGTCCAGTGCAATCGGCCGCTGCAAAAATCAAATGTTCATTTTTTTCAATAATATAATAAAAATCACCTCCAACTATTGACGCAGGTTGATTGATGATAAAATAGTCTTGAAAACACCTTTTAAGTATTTCAGTATCAGGAAATAATGATTGTTGAATTTTTTTTGCATAGTTTATACTATCAGTTATATCTTTGTTGGCTAACTCTAGTTTATCTCTTTGGTTATTTATTTTTTCTTCTGCAAGTTTTCGTTGAGTTAAATCGCGAATAACAGTATGTATTCTAATTTTGTTTTTATACGGAATTGCAGTTAACCAAACTATAGCAGGAAAATCGCCATAGTTTTCTCGTTTATGTGTCCATTCAAATTTATTAATACCTTTTTGGTATGCAATCGACATCATTTCATTAGCCTTTTCATACGATATTGTACCATCGGCTTGTTTTTCAGGTGATAATTCTGATGGGTGTACAGCTATAAACTCTTTTTTTGTTTTATAGCCAAACATTTTAACAGCTGACATATTGCAATCGACAAAATTACCATCTTCAATCAATAAAATAGCATCATTACTTTTTTCAAAAAGGATTCTATATTTTTCTTCGCTATCTTTCAATGACTTTTCTGTTTTTTTAAGTTCAGTAACATCTTCTTCGATAGCTGCAAAATTTATTATTTTTCCTGAATTATTTTTAATTGGCGATACAACAGCTTTTATAGTAAATTCTCTACCTTTTTTTGTTTTGTTTATAAATTCACCACTCCATATATTTCCTATTGTAATTGTATTCCATAATTGTGTGTATGTTTTGCTGGGAGTTAGTCCTGATTTTAAAATATTCATATTTTTTCCTAATACCTCTTTATAAGTATAGCCCATTTTTTTTGTAAATTGGGGGTTTATATATTCAATATTTCCTAAAATATCAGTAAATACAATTATAACAGGACTTTGGTTTATAGATGTAAAATACTTATTTAGCTGATTATTTAATAGTTTTAAACGTTTTTGTTCTTTTTTTTGCTTAGTTATATCTCTGAAAGTACCTATGGTTCCGCATACTTGATTGTTTTCATCATAATCGGGAGTAATTGTTACCAACAAATGCTTTTTTATTTTGTTTTGTAAGATTATTTTTAAATCAAAACTACTATGTCTTTTATTTTTTTTTCCTTTGCTTAGTTTAATAAATTTATTCCAACCTTTTTTATCAAAAAAATCATTTAAGTTAGTTCCAATAAGTTTCTCATTTTCAAGTTCAAAAATTTTTGATGCCATTTGGTTGGCTAACACAAAATTATTATTAAGGTCAATAATACCAAAACCCTCGCCCAGATTCTCAATAATTGTTTTTAGACGATGTTCATTTTCCTCAATTTTTTGTTTTTGCTGATTTATATTTTCATTCAATGCATTAAGTTCTTCGTTGTTTAATTGAAGTTCTTCATTATAGCTTTTAATTTCTTCAATTTTTTCATCAAGTTGTTTAGTTCGAGAGAGTACACGTAGCTCTAGTTCGTTGTTTATTTTTTTAAGAGCCTTTTCAGCATTTTTAAGTCTCGAAACATCGGAAACCATTGCAAAAATACTTGAAATTTCACCCATATTGTTATTTAGTGGCGAAGCACTTATTAAACAATTTATTATAGAATTATCGGAACGAACAATCTCAATATCATACGAACTGTGTAAACCTTGTTCTGCTCTATTGATATGTTTTTTTATTAATTCCTTATTTTTCACAAAACTAAATAATGAAATACCAATAACATCTTGTTGTCCTGTAATTTGTATAAATGCTGGATTGGTATTAATAATTATTCCTTTTATATTAGTTTCAACAAAGCCATCTATTGAAGTGTCAAGTATTTTATGTAATCTATTGCGGCTTTCTAAGGTTTTTTTGTGAGATATTTCATTTTCTTCTGTAAGATAAAAATGGCAATTTTCAACTTTATTTAGCTTATTAAATATTGCAATAGCCATACCCTCGCAATTACCATAACCACAGGCTGAACAATTTTTTATATCCTCGTCAGTATATTTATGCATTGTTTTGTATATGCTGTCAAGCTGATTTGCAGTTGGATATAGTATGTTTACATTGGTACTTTTGTCAATATATGTTCTATTGTATAAATCTGGTTTCCAATATTTATTAATTGTATCTTCAATATTTTTTTTGGACAATTCTATATTGCCTTTATTTGTATTTAAGTATCTGTTCTTTAATTGTTTAGCTCTTTGGTTTACATAAAATTCAATTTCATCGGGCGATTTTTCAATATTTGGTGTAACAGGTCCTGCATTGCAACCAAATTCACAGTTTAAGCAATCAATAAGTAAGGGTGCCATTTCTTGTTTTATCATTTTGGGCAGTTGGTCGAAATATTTATGTACAAGAGAAGAGCCTTCAATTTTACGTGATAAGTTTGTTATATCAGGATTCCATCTTTCGGCTGTTTTTAGCAATCCGCCTGGACTTGAAAATAAAACAGCTCTTTCGGAATCAGGATTATCAAAATCAGTTTCTTGATAATTATTTAAATCAATATTATTATCTTCAATAAATTTTTTTATTGATAAGTGTGCAATATTATAATCAGCAATTTTGGTATCTTCAAATTCATGTTTTTTGGCAATACAAGGCGAAATTACTGCAATTTTATGATTTTTGTATTTTGAATAAAATTTCTTTATCATTTTAGCCGTATGTAACATTGGGCTGTCAATAGGTGCAAGGTAGGGCAACAGCTCTGGTTTATATAACTCAATATAAGTAACAATGGCTGCACATGGTTGTGAAATTATGGTTTTGGGATTCTTTTTTTCAATATAATCAATATAAGATTTTGTAGCAAGTTCGGCTCCAAATGACACATCAAATACGGCTTCAACACCAAGTTGTTTCAACCATGTGTTGAGTTTCAGGTACATATTAGGAAAGCTTGCTGCAACTGATGGTGCTGATATTGCTACAATTTTTTCGCCAGCTATAATATCATTAATAAAAAGGGTGAAATCATCTATCCAAATTCTTGCATCATGAGAGCAAGCCGAAATGCAACTTCCACATGCGATACACAAATTAGAGTTTATTTGTACAACTTCTTTACTCCCATCATTACAGTATTTTACAGGACAGGCTGTAATACATGCATGACAGTTTACACATTTACTTTTATTAACATCAACTATTTTTTTTAATGTTTTTTTCGACATTTCCACTATATTTTTATAAATGTAGTAAACTCAATTTTTCAAAATGAAATCAATGTAACAAAGAAACAACATTTTTTTATAATTTACTATTTAATAAGTGGACAAAAAGTGACAATATAAGTACTGTTACAAAAGTTTATCGACATTTCCTTACTCACAACTCATTTATTAGATTGTTTTTATAATAATACGTAAGCAACTATAAATAGGTCGAAGACCTTAGTATGTTTTTAAACTTTTTTTTATAAAAAAAAGGATTTATAAATATGCTTAGTGAGCTATGATTTTAACCTGCATTATTTACAAACCACCTATTACAAGGTGTAACTACTTGTATATTTGAATATTCTTGGATTTTCGTAATTTAAAATATCTCTTTATTCCAAATTATGAAAATCTTGTGGTTATTCAAAACTATCAGATAGTTACACACATATCGTAACAAAAATTTATTAATAAAGTATGCTAAATTCTATAAACAAAGCTAACCAAGTTTTCTTTTCTATTAAGTGACAGTTTTGCTCGAAGCCTTTTTCTTGCTGTTTTGATACTACCTTCTGTTTTAAATAGTATTGAAGCAATAGTTTTGCTATCCATATTCATTTTTAGTAAAATACACATACGAATATTTGATGGTGTTAGATTTGGGTATTTTTTGGTTAAACGTCTTGTAAAGTTTGGATGTATTTGATTTAAATAACTTGAAATATCATGATGTTTATTTATTTTTTCAATTATATTTACCTCGTTAAGTATTGATACTAATAAAGCTCTTACATCTTCACTATCATTACTATTAGCATCTATTTTTTTTAATAATAAATCTAAATTTTTTATTATATATGCGTTTTGTTCCTCTTTTTGCATAATACTTGTTACATGAAGTGCAATTTCGTTGTTTTTATGCAAAATAGCTTGATTATGATAATCTTGAATTTTCAGAATTGATTTTACTCTTGCATTAAGCTCTAACTTATCAACTGGCTTCCGTATAAAATCATCAACTCCTTTTTCAAATGCTTCAAACAAATCTTTAGGATTAGTCATTACAGCTGTACATATAATTATAGGAATATCAGAAGTGAGTTCATTATCTTTAAGCTTTTTAACCAATTCCATACCATTCATCTCTGGCATATACCAGTCAGTAATAATTAAATCCGGAATATTTCTTATTGTAAGTTCTAGTGCTACACTTCCACTTATTGCTTTCATTATCTTATATGATTCATCATTTTCTTTAAGAAAATCTGCAATTATATGTATATTCATAGGCATATCATCTACAATAAGTATCTTTTTGCTCATTATGCTAAAATTTGGAAGTTTATAATGATTGGATAATCAGAAAGTTTGATTTGATTGTTAATAATAATTAATATATAAATAATATTTTTATTAAATACAATTTTCTACTTTTCAAAGATAAAAAAAAAATATATAAATCAGTAATGTCTTTAAAAATAATATAAATTTATATCAAATTAATTAACATTATAGTATAAATTATGTAACAGTTTGAAATACTCATAAGGAAGCTGCGTAAGCAACTATAAATAGGTCTTCGACTGGGGTGTTAATAATTGGGGGTTTTTAGCCCTGAAAAAT
>JAOZVK010000388.1 GCA_029938185.1 Bacteroidales bacterium
CCTGTAAATCCTGTCAAAAAATAAAATAATGTCCAATACTATACGTGTAGCCCTAATTTTTATAAGCCCAGGTCATGCCTAAAGGCATTTCTGTAATTGACTTGTATCAGTACACGATTAGCATCGTGTGTTAACAATAGGTCATAGCTTTGCAATTTTATTGACTTTATGGTTGGACACTAATTAGCTCTATTTAAGCTGTCAATTTTATTATTTTTAGTACTATTAGGCTCTATTACATTTATTGTATTTATTTCAAAGTATTGTTTTACTAATTTAACTATTTCTTTATTAGTATACACACCATAAGTTATTAGAGGTTTTTTTTTTCCATCACAAAATATTTGACCAACTATTTGTTCTTCTTCAGTTCTGTCAAATCGTAATGTTTTTCCACTATCAATTTGAATTTCGTATATTTTATTGGTTTTAATAACAACAAATATCTTATGTTTTTTTAATGCCTTCTTTAAACTTTTTGCATTTAGTGTAAAACTATTAAATAATTCTCGCATTTCCCAATTGGAATCTCCTCCAAGCTCTTCTATTAATATATTATATTCAGTTTTGTTTATCTTAAAAAAAACTATACTATTTTTCTTAATATAATATATCTTTTCTATTTTTTTATTTGATTTTTTATAGCTGCTTGTATCAATAGAAGAAGTTGTTTCTTTGATTATATCATTAAAAGCTGCGTTTTCATTATTATTGTTACAAAATATAGTTAGTGGTAATATAAAAAGAATAAATACTATTTTTCTCATCTTATTGTTTTTTTCAAAAAAATGTTATTGAACTAAGGTCTTCGACCTTAGAAGTAGCTTTATATTCGACAATATAGATTTATTATTAATACAAAAAAAGCAATATGTATTTATAACATATTGCTTTTTTAATATTGCTAAGGAATCGTTAAAAAATAACTTTCCGATTTGTTTTTTGTAAGATTCTTATATTTAGGTATAAACCAATTCGTAATTCGTAATTTATAATTCGACACTTCCTAATTAAAGCTCTTGTATGAAGGCTTAGTTTATGAATTTTAGCATTCACCTTCTTCTTCCGATTCAACAAACTTCCAACCACCTATCATTGATGATGTAACTCCCCTTCTTTCAATATAATCATGATAGAATACAAGGTATACATGTATTATTGCAAAAATAATAAAAAACCACATTAATATATGGTGTATTTGTCTGGCTGCTAAATCTCCACCAACTAAAGGTACAAACCAACTAAATAGTTTCGGAAACCATGAGTTACTCATTGCTGCATAAATTCCAAAACCTGTTAGGCTTTGAAGTACAAATGCTATAAAAGTAAAAAAATATGTTATATCAGCCAAAGCATTGTGTCCTAATGAATGTATAGGTTTACATTTTATTTGTAATATATCTGTTTTAATAACATCCCAAATCTCAACCCATTGCGCTTTTTTTAATGGTACATAGTTATACCAACGAGAATATTTATTACCAACAAAACCCCAGTATAATCTAAACACAAAATTGAAAAAGAATATATATCCTGCTGCAAAATGTACAAATCTTACAGTTCCAAACCAATAATTCATATATGCCTCTGTTCCTTTTTGTATAGCAAAAGGGTCGCCAATTATATAGCCAGTAATACACAAAACAACAATACTTAGTGCATTCAGCCAGTGATAAAATCTTACAGGAAGCTCCCAAATATATTTTATTTTTATTGGTGATTTATGAACAGTTTCTTCCATAGTTATATAGTTTTAAAAAGTTTGAACTTGATGTACATATGTACCTTTTTCATCGTATAAATGAACAGCACAAGCTATGCATGGATCAAATGAATGTATTGTTCTAAGAATTTCGAGAGGTTTGTCGGGGTCAGCAATTGGAGTCCCAATTAAGGATTCTTCGTATGCTGATCTTTGCCCTTTATGATCTCTTGGCGATGCATTCCATGTACTTGGAACCACTAATTGATAATTTTCAATCTTTTTGTCTTTAATTACAATCCAATGAGACAAGGCTCCTCTTGGTGCCTCGGTCAAACCAACTCCTTTGGCTTCTTTAGGCCATGTTTCTGGTTCCCACTTGTCTTTTGTAAATGTTCTGGAATCGCCATTTTTAATATTAGCCAATAGTTGATTAAAAAATTCAAGACTCCATTTTGTTGCAAGTTTAGTTTCGAGTCCACGTGCAGCAGTTCGCCCAAGAGTAGAGAACAAGGCAGTTACAGGAACATCTAACGCTTTTAGGGCACCATCAACGACTTCTTTAAATTCTTCTTTACCCGCTGCATATCCAACTAACATTCTTGCCAATGGACCTACTTCCATAGCATTACCTTTCCATCGTGGAGTTTTCATCCAACTATATTTTTCTTCAACATTTAGGTAATCATAAGGTGGTTTTGGTCCCGAATAATTAAGTTTTGTTTCTCCTTTCCATGGATGCAAACCTTGCTCATCGCCACCCGAATAATCATACCATGAATGAGATATGTATTCTTGTATTTGTTCAGGGTCGCTTAAATCAATATCAACAACTTCATTAAGGTTTCGGTTCATTATTATTCCTCTTGGGAATTTGTAACTTGATACATCATCGTAACCATTTAATGGTAAGTCGCCAAAAGACATATAATTAGATAATCCACCACCAATAGCTCCCCAGTCTTTGTAGAATGATGCTATTGCCATCAAATCGGGTATATATACTTGTTCTACAAATTGTTTTGCCTCTTCAAATAAAGAACCAACCATTGCCAGACGTTCTGCATTAATAGCATTTGCCTCATCAATATTAATCGAACAAGGAACACCTCCTACCAAATAGTTAGGATGTGGATTTTTTCCACCAAAAATTGTATGTATTTTAATAATCTCTTTTTGCCATTCCAATGCCTCAAGATAGTGAGCTACACCTATTAAATTAACTTCGGCAGGCAATTTATATGCTGAGTGCCCCCAGTAGCCATTTGCAAATATTCCCAGTTGTCCGCTATTTACAAAACCTGTCAATCTTTTTTGTAAATCTTTAAAATACCCAACCGAACTTTTTGGCCAATTCGAAATACTTTGAGCTAATTTTGATGTTTCGAGTGGGTCAGCTTTTAATGCCGAAACCACATCAACCCAATCAAGAGCGTGTAAATGATAAAAGTGTATTACATGGTCTTGAATAAGTTGTGATGTAAACATCATATTTCTTATTAACTCGGCATTTGGTGGTATTTTTATATCAAGTGCATTTTCTACTGTTCGAACCGATGCTAATGCATGCACAGTAGTACATACACCACAAACACGTTCGGTAAACGCCCAAGCATCTCTGGGGTCTCTACCTTTAAGTATTAGCTCCATTCCTCTTACCATTGTGCCCGAGCTATATGCATCAACTATTTTTCCATCTTCTATCTTTGCTTCTACTCTTAAATGTCCTTCTATTCTTGTAATTGGATCTACAACAATTCTGTTTGCCATAATTTATCTCCTATTTTATAATATTATTCTGAAAAATTGTTTTTTTTGTATGGGTACATAAGGTCTTCGACCTATTTATAGTTGCTTACGCATTAGTACAAAAACAATTTAATCAGTAAGTTATGAATAAGTAAATGTCGAAAATTTTTTATAACAGTACTTAAATTTAACAATTCACATATTTTTAGTATATTTATAATTCATAAGTTTATTAATTAAAGCATTATGAATCATCATCATCATCTTTTTTTGATTTTTGTATCAATTTTCGTTTACGTATGTTTGTTGTTACTGCATGAGCTGCAATTCCAACTCCAGTAGCAACTCCTAATCCAACTCCTATTTTGTCAGCAGTTGTTTCTATACCAAATCCTGGGAATTGTGATAAATGTTGATAAAATGGACCATTATCCCAAAAGTTAGCCTCACTACAACCAATGCATGGATGTCCTGACTGGATTGGAAAGCTTACACCATTGTTCCACTTTATTACTCCACAAGTGTTGTAAGTAACTGGTCCTTTACAACCTAATTTGTATAAGCAATATCCACGTTTTGCATTTTCATCGTCAAAAGATTCAACAAATAAACCTGCATCAAAATTTGGTCTACGATAACATGTATCGTGTACTCTTCTTGAATAGAATGCTTTGGGTCTTCCATGAGCGTCAAGTTGTGGAATTCTTTCAAAAACTAATAAATGTACAACCACTCCAGCCATTACTTCTGCGATTGGTGGACATCCTTGTACATTAATAATCGGTTTTCCACTAATAATTTCGTGTACAGCTTTTGCTCCTGTAGGATTTGGATTAGCTTTCTGCACACCACCTGCTGATGCACAATTGCCCCATGCAATTATTGCTTTGGCACCTTCTGCTGCTTCTTTTAACCTGTTCTCGAATGTTTTGCCTCCTATACAACAGTATACACCTCCGTCGCCTACTGTTGTGGCTCCTTCAACTATTAGCAAATATTCTCCTTTATACTTTTCCATTGTTTGTTTTAGAGAAGCTTCGGCTTGGTGTCCCGATGCTGCCATTAATGTTTCAGTATAATCAAGTGATATCTTGTCCAATATAATATCAGCTACAATTGGGTGCGACGAACGAATAAATGACTCGCTACAGCCAGTACATTCTTGTCCATGCAACCATATTATTGGGATTCGTGGTTTGGTTTCAAGTGCTTCAACTACTTGACCTACTCCACTGGATTTTATTCCCATAAATGCTGCCATCATACTACAAAATTTCAAAAAATCACGACGAGAATGACCATTTGATTTTACATCATCATAAACTGTCTTTGGTTTTTCATTCATAATTATTAGCAATTTATAATTAATAATTCTTTTATATACTTCTTATTCAATCTAAAATTCTTGGTGATTTATAATCATTTTTTCAACATTGATATTAATAGTCAATTCGACTTTATCTCCCAAATAAACATCATCATTATTTTCTGTTGATAACACTAAAAATTCAGGTTTACAAATAATTTTTATAAATCGTTTTGATTCTTTTTCAAATACCTCTACTATTTCTCCTTTAATGGGTATTATGTTTGCATCAAAATTATTCATAAAAAAATATTTGTTAATTATGATAAAATCTAAAATCACTATGCATTAGGCAATATATATGCCATACGTAGTATTACATCAAAATACATTTTTTTATATACCTGATTTTATGATATATGTTTAATTTTTATAAGTTCGTGGCTCTAATTATGAACTATTGCGATAGTAATTATATGCGATAAATCGTTAGTATTATTGCGGAAATCCGTAAATTGGTATAACTGTTTATGCTTGTAAAATATTTTGATAATTTTAAAAGTATAATTTTTATATATTGACACTTTAGAAAAAAAGCTACCCCACGTAAGATTGGCTACTTACTGTACGCTTGCCTGGGTGTTTTCACCTGTAAATCCTGTCAAATTATTACATTTGTAAACTTAATCAATTTATGTCTTGTTTCAGTCCTTAAATCCGCAGGTCTTTTTATAAATTGCACGTTTACAGCCAATCAGACCTGACAGGTTTCACCCATTTAGGTGAAATAAATTTGAAATAACTGACTGTTAATTAGCTCAAACCTGTCAGGTCTTACGGATATAAGGTCAGTAGATAATTCAATTCTTCAGAACTCACAAAAAACGTCAAATTGAACAAAAATAATGGCAAATTAAAATGA
>JAOZVK010000389.1 GCA_029938185.1 Bacteroidales bacterium
TCATCGTGGTTTAACAATAGTTGTCGTCCTTACGGACTTTTGATTGCACAGTTCGCAAAATATTCAAAAATCTAATAATTCCAATAAGCCTTTATTGGAAACAAATGATGAGAATTTAACAAAGCAAAAATGTATTAACTCTTCTGAATATCAAGATAATACGCAAAATACAGATAAGAATATTGAAGTCAAAGAACAAAAATTAGATTCGACTGAAAATACACAAAATATTGAAAAATCTAATAATTCCAATAAGCCTTTATTGGAAGTAAATGTTGAAAAATTAATAAACCAAGATGTACAAAAAAAGAGTATGGTTGATAAAACATTATTAAAAGCAGACCAATGGATACATTCCGTAAATAAAATATTTGAAAAATATTGGGAAATTAGTTGTCATTGGCTTTGTAAATTAAAAAATTTTCTTTCACAGCCATTTACAAAACAAATTATTTATGAGATGACGACGTAACAATTATTGTGCCGTTCACAATTGGCAAATGATAGTATAACAACAAATTTTATAAGTCTTCATTCTCAATCTCTAAAAAGAATTGGACTTACAGAAAAATAGGAAGATGAAATAACAAAGATTATAGATGATGACAATATATCTGACAGTTTAGAACAGTTTTGTCGCAATTGCAATGAAATAGAAGTAAGAAAGATGCTACTTGACATTGCCTTAACAACAGTTGCAATAAATCTAAAAGCAACCAAGGAAGATAAAAAAGTTCTTATTGAACTAAGCAAATGGTTTCAAATAGATTATTAAAAAACTATGTTAATAAAAAGATAAAATATCTAAAAAAATAATTAATATTAGTTATTCTATGAATAATAACGGCAAAATACTAATATACAGAACACCGAAAGGCAATACGAAAATTGATGTTCAATTGCAAAATGAAACTCTTTGGCTAAATCAAAAACAAATGGCTGAATTGTTTCAAACAACTGTTTCTAATGTTAATATACACATTAAGAACATTTTGGAAGAAGGCGAATTGGAAGTAAATCCAACTATTAAGGATTTCTTAATAGTTCAAAAGGAAGGAAAACGGAATGTGAAACGAACTGTTGAACATTACAATCTTGATATGGTTATTTCGTTGGGTTATCGAATTAAATCACATATATTGCAACTCAATTTCGTATTTGGGCAACTAAACAGCTCAAAGAATATATAATAAAAGGTTTTGTGCTTGACGACTAACGCTTAAAACAAGCAAAAAATAATTATTTTGATGAATTATTAAGTCGCATACGTGGTATTCGTTCATCAGAAAAAGTATTTTATCGAAAAGTTTGCGATATTTATGCAACAAGTGTAGATTACGACCCAAAAGAAACTAAAACGATTGAATTTTTCGCAACTGTTCAAAATAAATTTCATTGGGCAATAACAGGAAAAACTGCGGCCGAAATAATAATTGAAAGATCTGATGCAAAATTACCAAATGCAGGTTTGACATGTTTTCCAAGTGAGAGTTTAAGAAAACAGGACGTTTATATTGCAAAAAATTATCTGACAAAAAATGAATTAGATTTTTTAAATCGTTTAACAACTCAATATCTCGAATTTGCAGAATTACAGGCATTGAAACATAATGCAATGTATATGAAAGATTGGATTGAAAGATTACATAAATTCCTAACACTCAATTAGAGTGAAATACTAATGCACTCAGGACATATTTCAGCAAAGCAAGCAAAAGAATACGCAATCAATGAATATGAAAAATACAATAAAATGATAAATGAAATCGAATCTGACGAATTAGATAAAGCAATAAAACGGCTGAAAGAAAAATAGACAATGTGCTAACATCGGCTTGGTGTCAGCCATTTTATGCTTGTTTTTACTTCGCTACGCTCGTAAAAAACAAGCAAAAAATGCCCGCAAGCAAGAAGTTACCGATATGTGCAGTGCTTCAAAAACAAAAGTCCACCAGAATAAATTGGACTATAATCGGTAACAGAAAGATCTAATTAAACTGTATATATAAATTAGATACGTTTTTTTTATTAATTCAAAATAAATTAAAATGAAAATATACGAAATTGGAGATAATATGATTGGCGAGTGGAACTCCGAAGTAAAAGCAATGATTGATACTTGGAATAGTTACTTTCATGTTACACTTAAACAGTTCAAAATAGCTGTTTTTGAAAAAGGAGTAAAATTTGTAAAAGCGAATAATGCACAAGCATGGATAATTGATAATTCTAATGCAAAAGGTGTTTTTGCACAAGATATTCAAAAATACTTGGAGCAAGAAGGATTTAAAATCTTAAAAGATAATGGAATAAAATATTTTATAACCATTAATTCTGCAATAAATCCGCTTACAAAAATGACTACAAACAGATATAAAGCAAACGCCTCTAAATCTGGACTTAAACAACTTGAATTACATAGTGTTGCAGATGCAATTCTATGGCATTAAAACAAATGCCTAATTAAATTAAAATGTAGAGGGATTTATTTTTTTATTGAATAAATACCTCTTATTTTAAATATCTGTTACCTTTGTAAAATAGAAACAATAAAACTCTAAAAACTCAAATATTATTATGAAAAAAGACATAAAAATTGGCAGTTCAAATTTTAAAACAATTATAGAAGATAACGGTTATTTTGTTGATAAAACAATGCTAATAAAAGATTTTTTGGGAAATAGTTGCTACACCTTATTAATACCACGCCCCAAACGATTTGGAAAAACATTAAATTTATCAATGATTGAACACTTTTTTGATATTAGAAAAGAGAAAAGTGCCAAACTATTTTCTGAATTTGAGATAGCAAAAGAAAAAGAATTTTGTAAAAAACACCAAAACCAATATCCAGTAATAAATATTTCTTTAAAAGATATTAAAGCAAACAACTGGGAAGCTTGCTACGAGAAATTTAAAATAGAGATTTCAGATTTATTTAAAAAACATAAATATTTATTGAAATCAGAGTGCTTAGATGAATTAGAAAAAGAGTACTTTAAACAAATACATGATGAAACGGCATCACAAACGAAATTTGAATACAGCTTAAAAAATTTAAGTGAATATTTAAAAAACCACCATAAAAAAAAAGTAATAATACTTGTAGATGAATATGATGCCCCAATAATAAATGCTTTTAATAATACAAATAGTCCAATAAAATCTATTGATAAAGAAAATAAAACCTATTATGAAAAAGTAATTAGTTTTATGCAAACACTTCTTGGAAAAGTTTATAAAGGGAACAATAATTTAGATAAAGGACTTATAACAGGAGTTATGCGAGTAGGAAGAGAAAGTATTTTTTCGGAATGGAATAATTTTGACGTTTTTGGAATAACTATGCCCTATTTTTCAGATAGTTTCGGTTTTACAAGAACAGAAACAGAAGAAATATTGACTTATTTTAACTTAAATGACCGAATAGATGATATAGAAAAATGGTATGACGGATACAAATTTGGAAAAGTTGATAATATTTTTAATCCTTGGTCAATAGTTAGTTATATCGCAAAAAGTGAAGCGGGTTTCAGAGCATACTGGGTAAATTCAGGAGATTATTCGTTAATAAAAAGCAGAATAATTGAACTTGGTGTAAAGGATAAAATACAAGATTTGATAGAAGGTAAAACGATAGAAAAACAACTAAAAGAAAATTTTGTTTTTCATGATTTTGAGACAGATAATGAGCTATTATGGACATTACTAACCGATAACGGATATTTAACACAAATGGGGAAAGCAAAGTATGGAAATTACAAACTGAGAATTCCCAATAATGAAGTCCGAATTGTTTTTACGGACATAATAATGTCGTGGCTTAATACAGAAGTAAAAATAAAAAGAGAGTTATTAATAGAAACAGCTGAAAATCTGATAAATAACAGAATAACTGAATTTGAAACGGGATTTAAACAAACAATTCAAAATACGTTGAGCTATTTTGATACCGCAGAAAAAAAAGAAAAAGAAACAAACAAAAAAATTATTACCCACGAACAAATTTATCATGTTTATACGCTTGGCTTGCTGACTATTCTAACAGACGATTTTCAAATAAAATCAAACCGAGAAAGTGGTGAGGGCAGATATGACATTATGTTAATTCCGTATGATAAATCAAGAAATGGTGTAGTAATAGAAATAAAACAAATAAAAAAACAAAGAGCAAATGAAAAAGAAAATAAATTTAATAAACGAATAAATACTGCAAGAGAAAAAGCCTTAACTCAAATAGAAAAAAATAAATACTATAAAGAATTGATAATTAGTAAAGTAAAACCAGAAAATATTATTAAATTGGCAATTGTGTTTGCAGGAAAAGAACCTTATGTAACACCCCAAAACCACCGCCACCAAGCAGTTACTGATATGCGTAACTGCAATAATCGCAAAACAGAAAACAAGAACTACAACAAAAAAATAAAATAGGTTGAAATATGATAGAAAAGATAAAATCTATAAAAAATTTGGCAGTATTCAATGATTTTGATTGGGATACAGAAGTTATAGATGCTAATAATAATGTTAAAAAATTTTCAACCATTAACGTTATTTACGGAAGAAATTATTCAGGCAAAACAACACTTTCAAGAATAATAAGAGCAATGGAAACTGGATTTATTTCAGACAAATATGAAAATCCTGAGTTTTGTATTGAAATTAAAGATGAAACATATATAACACAAGATGAATTGATTTCTCATAATAAAACATTGCGGGTTTTTAATGAAGATTTTATCAAAGAAAATTTAAAATTTATAAATAATCCTGATGAACATATTCAATCATTTGCAATACTCGGTGATAATGTTAATATTGAAAATGAAATACAAATATTAAAAGAAAAATTAGGTTCACAAACAGATGATGAAGAAACTAAACTCTATAAAGATTTAAAAACACTTGAAGATAAATATCAAACAGCAAAATTAACCCATTCGATAACTTCTAAAAATCTTGATAACCAAATAAAATCAAAAGCAATAAACAATCCAAATGGAATTAGATATCAATCGGAAAAATTTGGCGACCAAAATTATAATAAAAACAAACTTAAAAAAAGAAATATTAGTTGTATTAAAAGATGATTTTAAAGTTATTGATGAAGAACAGAAGAAAAAAGCGGAAGAAAGAATAACAGAAAAGAAAAAAGAATCTATTAATGTATTGCAAAATCTTGCATTAAGTTTTAGTTTTTTTTCTGAAAAAGCAGAATAATTAATAACCCGAAAAATTGGACGTTCGGATAAAATAAAAGAATTAGTTAAAGATGCTGTATTAAACCGTTGGGTAAAAGATGGTAAAAATCTTCATAAAGAAAAAAGGAACGTTTGTGCTTTTTGCAGTAACGAAATAAGCGATGATAGATGGAAAGAACTTGACAGGCATTTTGACGAAGAATCAAACAAATTAGAGAATGAAATTATAAATTTAATTTCTCAGATAGATAGTGAAAAAGAGCAAATCAATACCCCTACTGGTTATAAAAAGGAACAGTTTTATTCTGAATATCATACAGATTTAGGGCAGTTATCAGACGAATATTTGAAAACTATTGAAGAATATAAAAAATCGGCATTTTTCATTTATCGCTTGACACTTTTTGGATTTAAAACCTTATTTTTT
>JAOZVK010000390.1 GCA_029938185.1 Bacteroidales bacterium
TACAGGATTTACAGGATTGATTTTTATCCTGTTACGAAACACCTGATAAACAACATTGTTCAACCTTACATGGGAAGCCTTTATTCATAGTTCGGGATTTAATAGCCTGCTTTTGTTTTTATCCCACCAATTAGCTTTTATTTCTTCGGCAAGTATTTCTATACTTTCATCAAAATTAACTTTTTTTGCAAGATATTCAATCCTGATATAATTCATTAGTTCAAATACAAAATCCTGTTCAATAAAATCCTTATCAATACTGATTAAGAACCGGTTATCTACTGTTTGTAATGTTATTGGATATTGCATAATTTATAAATTTTTGTTAAGTACTTATAATAAAGTTTCGCCATGCTGTAAAATCAGCTTCTTGTGTATTTCCTACTACAATATTTTTATTATTTCATAATTAACTGTACATAAAAACGCGCAAGCCACATTAAATAGGTCGAAGACCTTAACAAACAATATCAGCATATTTTACAGCCTTTTTAGTTTCTTTACGAACAACAGCAAAGCTTATACCTTCTTTTACAGTTGAGCTTCCTTTTCCTTCTGTATTATGTATGTCAGGATCAACTTGTAGAGTTCGTTCTGGAGACACAAAGTCGTATGTTTTGAACTTTGACGATACATAATCGCCTACTATATCTAACAATGGTCTTCGCTCGGGTATATACACTCCTGATATATTTTTAAGCAAAACAGTCAAAGCGTTATGTATTGTTTCAAGATTTTGTTTTTCATCTTCTCCTGTCAAGCTAAATGAACTTTTTAGATAAATCCAACCTTTTGAAAACCTGACTATAAATAATGATAATTCATCGTTTATATTTTCAAGCGATTCATTTAACATTTCTATAAGTCTTTTCATCTCCGAGTTATTTTTTTCATCATCAACAAAAACTTCATTTATCAAGCTCTCAAGTGTTACCGATTTCATTAACTGCTTCTTTATTTTGTATTTATCACTCTCGGCATCATCAATTTGGTCTTGCATTTGCTCAAACTTATCTTTTAGCTTGCCTAATTTTGCTTGCATTGTTTCTTTCTCTTCAACTGCTGTATTTTTTTCAGTTTCGAGTGCTGCAATACTATCAATGTTTTTTTGAATATGTTCGGATATTTTTGCAATACTTTCTTTTGTGAATATTGTTTTAAGAGCTTTTTCAAGCCATTTATTTATATTTATATCATCGTCAGTATATGGTAATTGCAAATATGGATTTTCTTTTATTTGATCAAAAATATCTTTTCCAATAAAATTTATAAGCCAATCTGAAATTTCATTTACCGATGTAACTTTACTTACAACTTTTGTAGTTTTATTTGTAACAACAGTTGTTGATATTTGAGTACTTTCGCCAGTTATTTTTTGTTCTGAATTTGTACTAATTTTTTTAGTAAACGAAAGCTTAGTATTTTTTGATTCATTACTTTGATTATTTTCATCTGAATCAGAAACAGATTTAATAAGTTTTGGCATAACTAATATTTTTAATTCAATTAACAATTAGGTTTTAGACCTCTTTTTTTAAATTATCTACATGTAAGTAATTAGTGAAACAAGTCATAAGTTTCTTTAGTATTATTTAGTGTGTGTCCATAAAGTCAGCAATTTTATAGGTCATGCCTAAAGGCATTTTTGTAATTGGCTTGTTATCAGCCCACGATTACCATCGTGGGTTACCAATAGGTCATCGCTTTGCGATTTTGTCGACTTTATAGATGGACACTAATTAACACACCTTTTTTTACCAGATGCCAACCAACTATACAGTCTCCCCATATAAAAGTCTTTATATTATATATGTGGTTTTTATTGTAAAACACATATAATCAAGCGTAAGCAACATTAAAAAGGTCGAAGACCTAATCTATATCAAAAAGTTGTATTAGGAATATTCCTGTGTCAATCCAATATCCGTGTTCGTCGGCTAATGATTGAAGTTGTAATTTGAGTTCGGAAGCAGGAACTTTTTTTCCATTTTTATCCATTACATTCCTTATATTCTTTATACCTTCTTTATCTCTTGGGTTTCGTTCCAAATCAAAAGTTAATGGTTCTCTGTCTTTTAGTTTTTTTGCTGCTGAATGTGACCTATACGTTAATTTGTACATTGGTGCACTAATCCAATTATCCGATGGCATTTGTCTCATACCAAGCATCATATGACCATAAAATTTTATATTCTTATTATCAACATCAGGGTCAAGAAATACTTCTTTGATTTGAGCTTTATTAACATCATATTCACCAATATAGTCGGCAGTCGATTCCATTTTTTCTTTTAGTAAAGAAGTATCAATAGTGAAGTCCTCTAACCTTCGCAATGTTCCAGCCATAAGAGCAACCGTAGCACCAACTGATACACATGTTTTTGGGTCTTTTATTATACCTGTACCTTCGGCAAACGGATACCATGTACCTATTCTGTAATGTCCCATTTGGATAATCCTGTCGGGAGATGTTGGTAGATATTTCAAAAATAAATCTCTAACTACTGGTAATATTGTTGGACGACCAGCCAATAATACATAATCGCAATTGAACTGGGCAATTATGCCACACAAATCACCAATCATTTTTTCGACAACATCTTTTACAACTTTGTTTGTTCCAATATTATCAAGACTCCAAGATATTTTTTCTAAGTCAAAATCTTTGGCTCCAGCTTTAATAAATTCATTGTTTATATATTCAATAAGATTTTTGTTTGGTCTTGGATATTGAATAAAGAATGAATCAAATGCTCTAAGTTCATCAGGTCTTTCTTCGGCAGCATGTTGCAAAATACCAAAGCCGATAGGTAATGCTACTTGGGTTGCAAACTGCTTTTTCATTAATTTATCTTTTGCATTTGTTCTTCCTAAGTAAGGACCAAACAAAAATGTCATTGTATTAACGGTATCCAAACACCCCATTTTATCGGCATATTTTTTTATAGTAGGTAATAGGATACGTTCAATAACTCGTTTCAGAATATCATCTCCTGCAAGATTAAAACCTTCCCAAAATTTAGGGTCTGGTGTAAGTACCGATATATTTGCGTCTGGATTTGCTTGGTAAGATGCTATCATTAAATCGGTTGTTCCTCCACCAATATCTACACTGGCAATAGTAACAGCTGGTTGGCTTGGGAATTGCGAATCGGTTCTTAATTTACCTACCGTTTTAATATAAAGATTGGCATTATTTATAAATCTGTCTTTTATTTCGCTATATACAAATGCTAATTGGCTATTTGTTGCTTCATCAAATCCCCATTCTACTTTTTTATCTGGAGCTTTGTTTACATCTGATGGGTCTGGAATTATTGTTAATTCTTCATCAATAAATGAGTTATTAAAATATGTTTTCAAAGCCGATAATGCATCAATTGCATGTTCACGTAGTATTTTTTGCTCTGTTTTTAACATTGCAGTTGGGCAAGTTATAACAATTCGTTTAAGTTTACGTGGAAGAGATTCGTGTCCTTGTCTTTTGCGAAATTTATAACTATTAACAAATGTAATTGCTTGCATAAATATTTCGGACAATGCAAAAATCATAAGTGAACTTCGCGAAAAATATGGATTCATAGCAGGAAATGGTTTTTTCATTTCATCGTCTTCTTCTGCTTTTAGTTTTTCTTTTTCGAGTAGTCTTCCTTCTTCTGTAAACAGTTCGGCCAAACCGTATAATGCTGGTTTAGCAAATGGTTCGGGAGTTTTTGAAATATATGTCCATGGAAATGCTTGTTTTTCTAAATCCCACAAATATCTTTTTGGACTCGACATTATTGAGTTCGAATTATCATTTGAGTTTAAAACCGCCAAACGTGTAGCTTCTTCGCCAACTCTCAATAAGCTTGGCCAGGCAAATGCTGTTGGATTACCCGACATTATAAATGCCGATTCATCGCCAAGAGTTGTTTTTACAAACGCTACTCTCATTTCAAATGGGTCGTTGTATGTGCGGTTGGGGTATGTTAAATCTCGTAATTCGAGAGGTACTGCATCAGTAAATTCAAATGCTTGTCCTGTTTTAGCCGATTCGATTAGTATACCACAAGTTCTTGAATTACCAACATCTAATATTAAATCAACTTCTATTGACCTTGCATTTGAGTGTAAAGTAACTTTAGGGAATGTATCTGCTTTACTTAACACATTAAGTAATGATATATAAAATGAAGTATGTAAGAAAAAATATTCTTCTTTTCGTTTACCCAAAGCTTCTCTTTTTTTCTCAAATTCGGCTTTTAACCAATCTTGTATCCATGATCTTGCTACAAAAAAGAAATTATCGTCTGGTTGATTTGCACATTCAAATACTGAGTTTTGAGAATCTCTATTAGTTGGTGTTAAATATGTGTCGCCACCATCGCTACATCTTGTATCAAATGCTAATACAACATTATGTGTAAATTCGGCATCTTTTTCTTCGATTCCCGAAATACGGCTAAACCACATCATTGCCCAAGTTTCGGGTCCTTGCTGAAAACGTTTACCATCATAGCTTTTTCTTAAAAAAGGTATTGGTAACCACATGCCTTCATAACTTTCAAGTGCCTCTCGCGACCTTACTGTAATTATTTTATGCTCTGGAATTTTATTTATAAGATTTTTTGGGATTTTACTCTCTTCGATATCACCTGTCTCTGGATCTTGAGCTATTTTTTTTATTTCATCACTCAGTTCGATATACCTTTGAAGTTTTTCGTGATAATAAGGAAAAACAAAACTATATTCTTTGTTACCTTCTACATCTTCTTCTAATTTTTCAAAAAAATCCATATTAACTTTCATTGCAGGAGTTTTTGAACCAAGGTTTATTTTAGTATTATAAAACTGAATACCAGAATTAGCAATTAAGCTGATGTCTGCCATAATATATATTTTTTAATGTTAATATTCTTTAATTATAGTTATAAAATTTTTGTTGTTTTGGTATAATGCCATAAAGTAAGTTATTATTTTTTTAAATCACAAATTAAATGTATTTCTAAATTAAAATAAATTTAAACTTTTCAAATTATTTAGCTTCATATTATCAATATCTTCGCCAAATGTAAAAAAGTTTTTGTGTTTAATAAAAAAAGGTTATATATGTAATTTCCAACAACATAATATAATCTTAATGTAAATTTTAATTGAAATAGTATCCAGTTATTTCAACTAAAAAAATATCCAGTTTTGAGTGCAAAAATATGGCTACCAGTTTTAAGTTAGCCGCTTTTTAACCGCAAAGTTACACAAAGTTTGACGCAAAGTTTCGCAAAATTTTACTAATCTTTACATTTTGGTGTTACGCATCTTTTGTTTTCCTATACGATAAAAAAAATCTACAAATTTATATTTACAGTTAAAAATTATTTTTGAAATATCTCATACAATATAAAAATTAAAGGTTAAAAAAAATACCTCTTCTACTTGAATCAGTGTAAATATGGAAAATACAATCAAAAATCTTTGTTTAGCAATATCATATAGTATATATTTGTTTAATACAAAAAAAAGCATTTAGTCTAATAAATATAGCTTATGCTTGATATAAGTATTATTATTTTTTATTTTATTTTATAAAAAGTAAATTACTTCTACTTTACGAACTTAAAAGATATTGAAAATAAAATGTTTAGCATTCTT
>JAOZVK010000391.1 GCA_029938185.1 Bacteroidales bacterium
CATATTTTTTTTGTCCGTAAGATGATAAAATTGTGTTTGCAAAATTATCATATTCATCTATTGCAAGATATAATTTTACACCACATTTTTTCACTGTTGCAAAAATAAAGTCAAGTTTTGCAGATGATGTTTCTTTTTGTTTAAACTCTTCCAAGTATGTTTTATGAAACAAATTACCATGTTTTGAATTATAATCCCAAAACATAGTATCACAATGGTCTTCAAAAGAACGTTCAAGTTTATCAAGTTGCGGATTTACAACAGAAAAATTGAAATACAAAAAAGTGTAAGTATTATGCAAACTTGTAGGATTTTTTCCAATATAAGTTTTACCAAAAATAGTTTCAAATTCATCTTTCCACCACCTATCGTAGTAGCCTTCGAGTATAGTAATCCATAATGTTTTTCCAAAACGACGAGGGCGTATTAAAAATAAATATCGTGCTGATTTTTCTAAAATAGGAATAAATCTTGTCTTATCAACATAATAATAGTTTTCTTCTTGTATTAGTTTAAAATCTGTTATTCCATATGGAATTTTTTTTATATTTTTCATGGTTCTTCAAGTTTATTTACGCACAAATTTATTTTTGCTTTTTAATTAACTGATAATCAATATTAGTAAAATTATTTAGGCGTAAGCAGCGTTAAAAGGCTCGAAGAGCCTATTTTTTTAATATTTTAAACTCAACCCTTCGGTTAATAGATTGATTACCTGAAACTACCAAAGGTTTAGTTCCACCATATCCTTTGCCAATAATTCTTTCGGAATCAATACCTTTGTTTACTAAATATCTTTTTACAGCATTAACTCTATCATTTGATAAACGGATTAGATTTTCCTGTCTCCCTCCTGTCTCAGTATGTCCTCCAAGTTCAATAATCAGAGTAGGATTACGTTTCATAATATCAAACAAACGATCTAATTCAGGATAAGATGTTTTTATTAATACGGAACTTGCTTGTATAAAAAAAACATTCTTTAGTTTTATCACAGTTCCAACTTCGAGCGGAGCTAAATATAAATTTTGTTTTATCTCAATATATTTTTTAAATTTTATTAGATTTATGTTCTCATTAACCGACAAGTATTTTTTTGCAATAGCCCTAAAACCATATTGGTATCCATAGGGTAAAACTATTTTATACTCTCCTGTTCTTGGATTTGAGCTTGCTATACCTGCCTCTTTTTTTGTCATAAGATTTTCGTATGATATATTTGCTCCAATTGGTTTACCTGTTTTTTTATCTAATACTTTTCCGTAAATAAGTACAACAGGGTCAGGTTTTTCTTCTTCTTTTAGTTTGATATGAAAAACATCTTCGTTACCATACGAATTTTTTGAAGAAACCAAATAGGCATAATCGCCTTTAGCTGAAACAGAATAATAAGTATCCCATTCGGATGAATTTATTTTGGGTCCAATATTTTTGGGTTTGCTCCAATTTGTCCAACTATTATCAAGTCGTTTGCTTACAAAAATATCAGCACTTCCATATCCTGGATGTCCATAAGAATAAAAATATAATGTTTTATTATCGGCTGCCAAAAATGGTGTGCCGTCATTATATTGAGTATTAATTCTTGCTCCCATATTTTTAGGTTTTGAGTAAGTGCCATCACTTTGTCTAAAACTAACATAAAGGTCTTTTAGCCCATGTGTATCGTCTCTATGCACTGACATAATAAGAACTTTTCTATCGGCTGAGGGGCAAAAACTCTCATATTCATCTCTATTATAATAATTTCTGATACGTACTTGTTTTGGAATTGACCATCCACGAAATGTTTTATGACTTATTGAAATTCCGTCATCACTAATATATCCTCCACTTGAATTGTACAAGCCCTCAAGTAAAAGAGTGTTTCCATCGGGTGTTATTGAAATAACCAAATTATCGCCATCATTGTTCAAAGGTTTTCCAATATTTTTTAATTTTGTCCAAGTTCCATCTTCGTTTTTTGTTGAGTACCATATATCATACAACTTTTTACTGCCATAGTTTGAAGGATGATTTTGTCTGGCAACATATAATGTTTTGCCATCGGGTGATATTATTGGAGCTATTTCGGAATATGGTGAATTTATTTCTATTCCCATATTTTTTTTATCAGCACCTGTTCCAGAATTTTTCACAATATCTATTTTTGCTTTATCCTGTTTTATAACTACATAATCAACAGACACATTCATATCTCTCCCCAATATAAATCCAGTATTTACACCATGAAATTTTCTAAAAATCATAGAATATACCTGACTTCCATTTATATAGAAATGCAACATAATGCCACGTTTATGTATTGACAGATTATTATGTAGCCCCATTTTATTAATTTTACTACTTGAAGTCCATTTTTTTATAGTAAGATATTTTTTATTATCATATCCTCCAACTGTAAACATTCCGTTTGACGATATTGTAAAATTAAAGCTATTAGCCCAACCGCTTGCACCCCAAACAATACCATAGCCATAATTATCAACACCTCTGGTTTGTTTCATACGAGCTTCAATAACAAAATCTTTTCTTGTATCAATATTTATTGCACGCCAAAACCTCCACGATACAGAACTACGTTTATGAGCCAAATGATAATATCCTCCATTTATTTTAGCCGCCGCTTCTTTATCATTTAATGTTCTCCACGAATTTTTATTATTATCAAAATCGTCTCTAAATAATATATCTTTTTGCGAAAATATGTTACTAACACAAATAATTAGTATTAATAATATGGATATAATTTTTTTCATGTGTAAGTTTATTATTAAACAATTCATAAAAATATATATTTATTTGGCATACTTCAAAAGTGTAGAGTTTAAGGTTTTTTGAAGTAACTTAGAAATTTACGTTTATTAAACTGCCCATTTATTTCATTAAAAAATTCATCAAAAATAGCTGGAGTAGTAGCAACAATTTCTGCACCAAAGATATAGTTATCAGTTTTATTAAAATCACACAGCTTGCCTCCAGCTTGTTGGACTATAAATGCCCCTGCAGCAACATCCCACGGATTTAAATTATATTCATAAAATGCATCGAAACGCCCACAAGCAACATAAGCCAAATCAAGTGCAGCAGAACCAAATCGTCTTACTCCTCTTGTTTTTTTCATAAATATCTCCAATGATTTCATAAATGGCTCTAATCTGCTATAATTTGAAAAAGGCAAACCTGTTGCTATCAACGAATCTTTTAAATATTTAGTTTCTGAGACTTTGATTTCTCTACCATTCTTATACGCCTTAGCTCCTTTGTATGAATAAAAACATTCTTTTGATGTGGGATTGTACACTAAACCCAAAACGATTTCGTCATCATCAGTCAAAGCAATACTTAAAGCCGAATGGTTTAATCCATGTATATAATTCACAGTACCATCAAGAGGGTCAATAATCCAATTGAATTTTTCACCTTTAGTTTCCGAAGTTTTTTCTTCAGCTATAAATCCCGAATCGGGGATTATTTTGCTTAATCCTTCTACTAATTTTTGTTCCGACATTTCATCAACATATGTAACATAGTCGTTAATCCCTTTGGTTACAATGTGTTCTGTTGATAGAAGTTTTTTTTGTTCTTCAATATATAAACCAACTTTTTTGCTTAGTTCAATAACCTGTTTACATATAACTTTTAGTTCCATAAATTTAAATTGTTTATTAGGTCTTCGACCTATTTTATGTTGCTTATGCATTCTATTAATAATCTAATAATATGTAATTTAAGCTTTGTAAAATGGTAGTTTTACAATTTTTGCTTTCAATTTTTTATTACGTACCTTAATATATATTTCAGTACCAACTTTTAAAAAACCTTTATTTACATATCCCATTCCGATACCTTTTTTCAACATTGGCGACATTGTCCCTGATGTAACAACACCTATCTTATTTTCATCAATATCAACTATTTCATAGCCTTTTCGGGGTATTCCTCTGTCTATCATTTCAAAGCCTTTTAATCTTTTTACAATTGGTGCTTCTTTTTGAGCTAATAGTCGTTCTTTATCAATAAAGTTATTTTTTTCATTAAATTTAGTTATCCACCCTAAACCTGCTTCAATTGGTGAACTTGTGTCATCAATATCGTTACCATATAAACAGTAGCCCATTTCTAATCTTAAAGTATCTCTGGCTGCAAGACCAATGGGTTTTATTCCAAACTCTGCACCTGCTTCAAAAATAGCTTCCCAAATTTTATCAGCATCATCATTATAAATATAAATTTCAAAACCACCTGCTCCAGTATAACCTGTTGCTGAAATAATGACATTATCAATTCCAGCCATTTTGCCTGTTACAAATGTGTAAAATTTTATTTCGGACAAATTTATATCAGTAAGTTTTTGTAAGACTTTGGTTGCATTTGGTCCTTGAATTGCGAGTTGAGCTATTTTATCGGAAGCATTTTCCAGTTCAGCTCCCATTGTATTTTGCTTGTTACACCAATTCCAATCTTTTTCAATATTTGATGCATTTACAACTAACATATATTTTTGTTCTTCATAGAAATATACTAATAAATCGTCAACAATTCCTCCGTTTCCATTTGGAAAACAAGTGTATTGTGCTTGTCCTATTTTTAAAACTGAAATATCATTAGTGGTAACTTTTTGAACAAACTCATATGCTTTTGGACCTTTAACCCATATCTCGCCCATATGCGAAACATCAAAAACACCAACATTGTTGCGTACAGAAATGTGTTCGTCGTTTATACCCGAATATTCAATTGGCATTTTATAGCCTGCAAAACTTACTATTTTTGCTCCTAATTCTTCATGGAATCTAAAAAAAGGTGTAGTTTTCATTTTTTTATATTATAAATTTAATGTAAGGTCTTCGACCTATTTTAATGTGGTTTACGCAATTATGTAAATATTCTAACAATATGCAAATTAACAAAATATAAATGTTGAAAAACTTTTGTCAGACTACATAATTTTCTATTTTAAAAAACTTAATTTAAATGAGAAAAAAAAAACTAAAAATGTATAAGTTTTTACAAAAATACAAAAAAAAACAATTTACAATAGTTTTTTTACAAACTAAAAAAAAATATTAACCGTATAGTAATAAAAATGAAGAGTTTAAAAAAATGGCTACCCACGTAAAGTTGGATAGTTTATTGCGCTCGGCAGGTGTTTTCACCTATCGCTGACCAGTTGACATCTTGCTATCAAGTGAAAACAGCTGACAGTCGCAACTTGTTGATAAATAGTCGAGTCCAACCTTACGCATGTAGCCAAAAAAATCTTGATTAAAATTTAATAGACATTTTCTATAAAATTATTTTATTAAAATAGATTTGGTTCTTTTGTTTTTTTAATTTAGAAATTAAATTTTACTTTAGAGGTCTTCGACCTGTTTAATATTATTTACGCATTTTATTAACATTCTAATAATATGCTATTTAACAAAACATAAATATTAAAAACCTTTGTTAGGATACTTATTATACTGAGTTAGGCTAAGAATTTGATTTTAATAAAAATGTTATAAATTATTAATCAAATTATTGTACCATTATACCATTATACCATTATACCATTATACCATTATACCATTGTACTGGTCTTATAAAAACTAATAATTTACAAAATATTATTAGTTCTAA
>JAOZVK010000392.1 GCA_029938185.1 Bacteroidales bacterium
AATAAAAAACTTGAATAAGCTATTTTTGCTCGTATTTTTATAAGACCAGCTTCAATCCACACCGACAGTAGACTATTATGTTAATAAGTAAAAGACCTCTAAGGTCTTCGACCTATTTAATGAGGCTTACGCACTCTATTAATATTCAAATAATGTGCAATTTAACAAAATACAAATGTCGAAATTTTTTTGTAACAGTACTTATAAGTAGATTATCATATAAAATCGACACTTTGTAAAGTTATAACTTATTGTAATTCTGGTGTAAACAAAATTATCAATTGTTTATTATCAATTGTCAATTACTTAAGTACTCTTACAAAAGTTTTTTCGCATTTAATATCTGTTAATTATTTTAATCTGAATACTTTATACTCTCAACTTTGCCACATTAAATAGGTCGAAGACCTTAATTTATACTTTGCGTTTGTTTTTAGTTTTGAAAATTGTCTTTCATATCATTTTGCAAATATCTATTTTTTTTGTGTATAAGAAACATAAAAACTAAATTTGCAAATTAAATTAGGCTTTTTGAGCCTCTTTTCATTTTACTTATGCCTAAATATGTTATTGTAACTGATTGTATGTCGGTTAAAATACAAAAATATATTTATGCATAAATAATTTTAATGACCAAAAAAAATGTTATGAATAGATTTATTAAAAAATTGATAATTACATTACTATTATTTGTTAGCATAATAAATTCATTTTCATTAGAATTATCAAAAAAAGCGCAAATAAGTATAATAACATGTGTTCCAGGAAGCGAATTATATACAGCGTTTGGACATAGTGCAATACGTGTAAATGATCCACTGCAAGATATTGATTTTGTGTATAATTATGGAACATTTAGTTTTAATACACCTAATTTTTATCTAAAATTTATTAGAGGGGATTTAAATTATATGCTTTCGGTGTCAGATTATAAGCGTTTTATGAGAGTATATGAACATGAAAATCGGAATGTAAAAGAACAAGTTTTGAATTTAACACAAATACAAAAGCAAAAGTTATTTGATGTTTTAGAAAAAAACAAATTACCTGAAAATAAATATTATTTATACGATTTTATTTTTGATAATTGTGCAACACGTATCCGAGATGTATTTAAAAAGGCTCTAAATAATGATATTCAGTTTAGTGATTCTACCCTAAGGGATATTAGTTTTAGAGAAATACTTGAATCGTATTTGACTGAATCTAAATGGAGTAGATTTGGAATAAATCTTGTTCTCGGTTCATTGATTGACAAAACAGCAACAGCTTCGGAATATATGTTTATTCCTGATTATTTAATGAACGCTTTTTCTAATGCGCAAATAAAAAATAATAGCACAAACTCAAAGATAGTATATAAAATAAATATTCTAAATGAAGCAAATGACACACTAAAAGAATCATTGGGAGTGCTAAATCCATTACTTGTTTTTTGGGCTATTTTTCTTTTTGTTGTTGTATTATCAATTATTGAATATTCGAGTAAAATTCAATATCACTATATTGATGGCATTTGGTTTTTAATAATTGGAATACTAGGAACACTTATGTGTTTTCTTTGGTTTGGCACTAAACATACTGTTGTTGTTGATAATTGGAACATCGCTTGGGCAGTACCTACACATCTTATTTTTTCATTTTTTTTATTTAGGAAAAAAATTAGTAATCTAACCAGTATTTATTTTTTAATATCAGGTTCAGTAGCATTAATACTATTAATGTCTTGGCAATTAATTCCTCAACAATTTGATATTGCATTTGTACCTATAATTTTGATTACGGCAATAAGGTCTATTAAAATATATTTATATAAACATATCTGAAAAAAACATTATATTATGTATTTATTCGAAACAAAAGTGTTTGGATTATTATTACTTATAGTATCTATAATACAGGGGCTAATTGTTATTTTTTCGAAAGGTTCGTTAAGATTTCAAAAACCAAAAGGAGGTTTAATTGTGTGGATATATAATATTACAAACCTTTTATTATTAGTAATATTAATACCTGTAACTGCAATTTTGATATATAATAATAAAATGGAAATATTAGAAACCACAAAGCTTGTTTTGAATAATATTATATTAAATCAATTTTTTGAAATTACTGGCTTGGTATTTTTTGTTTTTGGTAATACTATAACAATATGGGCTCGTTTGGTTCTTTGGGATAGTTTTAGATTAGGTGCTGTGAAACCAAGCAAAAACGACAAATTAATAGAGAAAGTTCCTTTTATGTATGTTCGACATCCTATGTACTCATCTGTAATTTTAATATCATTAGGTATTGCATTAATTACAAAATTATTTTTATTTCTATCAATATTTATAATACTTACAATTTGTATAATGGTAATTATTCCTATAGAAGAAAAATTATTAGTTGAAGCATATGGAGATAAATATCGTATATATAGAGAAAAAACCAAATTGTTTTTACCATTTATTATCTAAGGTCTTCGACCTATTTTATGTTGTTTCTGGATTCTATACTTTAAATGGTACAATTATTCAATGATACAATGGTACAATACTTTGATTAATAATTGATAACCGTTTAGAGTAAAATAGGTCGATTCTATACGATGACCTTCTTAATATAGCTAAAGACTGGTATTAAAAATACGAAAAAAAATAATTTATTTAAGTTTTTTATTGTTAGTATTTTTTGTATTATAGTTTTAACCCCAGAGTAGCACATTTTTGCTACCAATTTTAAGTTAGGGACCTCGAATAAATAAAATGCAAATATATTAAATTAGTGTACTGGTTTGTTACATTTTGCCTGTTTAAAACTGTCGGTGTGGCTTCAATGCCATGCCGACAGTAGGCAGTTATGTTATTGATTTTCATTACAATTTTTAAAATATAACAACATACAACGAATATAAGTAAAAATATGTGACATGTTTCAAACCACAACAACAATTCAAAAAAAGTCGCAAATAGTAAACTATTTAAGATCTTTTTTTGAAGTAGTAAAATGGCAAAATAATGACAAAGAATTGTATTTTACTTTTTCGAGTCCCCTTAGCCTCTTTTTAACCGCAAAGTTTCGCAAATCTTTACTTTAATTCTATGATTAAAACTATTTGAAAAAACAAGACGGTTCAACTTTTGATGGGTAGCTCACAGTCTCCTAAAGACTCTATTTTCTATAAAATTTACAGTTGAGGTCCAGCCGAAATTAGTCTTTTACCTTCTTCGTTGTCTGCAAAAAATGCAAAGTTATCAATAAATTTTTGTCCTAATACTTTTGCTGATTTATCCCACTCTTCAGTATTTTCCCAAAGGTTGCGAGGGTTCAATAGCTTAGTATCAACACCATTTAAAGATTTAGGAATTTCAAGATTAAAAATAGGTACAGTCTCATATTCAGTATTATCCAAAGAGCCATCAAGTATAGAATCAATTATTTTTCGTGTCGATGGTAAGTCAATTCTTTTTCCAACTCCGTATGCTCCACCAATCCAGCCAGTATTAACAAGATATGCATTTGCACCATGTAATTCCATTTTGCGAATTAATTCGTGTGCATATTTAGTTGGGTCAAGAAGAAGAAATGCTGCACCAAAACAAGCTGAGAATGAAGGAACAGGCTCTTTAATTCCTCTTTCTGTTCCTGCTACTTTTGCAGTATAACCGCTAATAAAATGATATTTTGTTTGGTCTGCATTAAGTTTTGATACTGGTGGTAAAACTCCAAAAGCATCAGCAGTTAAGAAAATAACATTGTTTGCATGTCCCGCTTTTGATACTGGTTTAACAATATTATCAATATGATATATTGGGTATGAAACTCTTGTATTTTGAGTTTTAGAACCATCAGTAAAATCAATTTTACCCGATTCTTTATCAAAAGTTACATTTTCTAATAATGCATCACGTTTTATTGCTCTATAAATATCTGGTTCTTTTTCAGAATCAAGGTCTATGGTTTTAGCATAGCAACCACCTTCAAAATTAAATATTCCATCATCGTCCCAACCATGTTCGTCATCGCCAATCAAAGCTCTGTTTGGGTCTGCCGATAGAGTTGTTTTTCCTGTTCCAGATAAGCCAAAGAATATAGCAACATCACCTTCAGTACCAACATTTGCAGAACAATGCATTGCTGCAATTCCTTTTAGTGGTAGGTAGTAGTTCATAATTGAGAAAATACCTTTTTTCATTTCTCCACCATACCATGAGCCACCTATTACTGCTTCGCCAGCTCCTACATTAAATACTGCAAATACTTCACTATTTAAGTTTTGTTCTTTCCAATCTTTATTAACAGTTTTTGCGGCATTGAATACTACATAATCTGGAATGAATGTTTCTAAATCTTCATCTGATGGTCTGATAAACATATTTTTAACAAAATGTGCTTGCCAAGCTACTTCAGTTACAAATCGTACTTTCATACGTGTATCTTCATTTGCTCCTGCATAACCATCTTGAACATAAAGTTTTTTACCAGACAATTGTTCTACACCTTTTCTTCTTAAATCATACCATATTTTTTTAGAAATAGGTTTGTTGTCTGAAGCTGGACGGTGATCATTTTTCCACCAAATATGTTGTTCTGTCGAAGGTTCTTTAACAATGTATTTGTCTTTTGGTGAACGACCTGTAAAAACTCCTGTGTCTACAGTTACAGAATCCATATCAGTTAGAAACCCTTGCTCAAAACCTTCAAGTTCCGAGTTCATCTCATGATTATATAATTCCTCATAAGAAAGATTATGAAATATTTCTTTTACATCTTTTATTCCATATAAGCCTAAGTCTATTTTAGCCATGTATTTATTTTTTATATAAAGTTTAACATTTGACAAAGTTATAAGAAAAAAACAAATAAAAAAAGCTCACAGAGCCTTTTATGCTTACTTATACAAATTAAATTTTAACTTATAGATATTCAGGTGTTTTATTGGTTAAAAATCATTTTTCAATTTAAATAATCATTTTTCTTGTACACTAACTTATTTATAATGTCTTCGACCTATTTAATGTGGCTACGTATCTTTATAAATCACTATCATATAGTTAATTGTACAAAATTAAATGGCAAAAAACTTTTGTAATAAACTGTATTGGTTTGTTGCATATTGCCTGTTAAAACTTGTCGGTGTGGCTTCAAGCTGGGCTTATAAAAATTAATAATTTATAGAATATTGTTAGTTCAAGTTTTATTCTTTAGGCAATTCACAATATATAATTAGCCAATTTGCACGCAGGTATTTTAAGCTTTAACAATTCAAAAAATGCGATAATATCGGGAATATTTGAGTGTTTTTTGAAGCCGTTAAAGCTTAAAATAACAAGTGCAAATGGTTAATTATTATTTGTGATTTGCCTTATATATATTTTTTTTTAACCACAGAGTTTCACTGAGTTTTTCACAGAGTACCACAGTGGGCTAATAATATATACAAAAACCGCCCTATCGGGCTTTTTCACGACAAAGTCTGATAGGACTACCTTGGGCTTATAAAAACTAATAATTTAAAAAATATTATTAGTTCTAATTTTATTCTTTTTTTTATTGTATTGCTTTTGCGCTTTCAGGGCGTTTTTGTTTGCGAATGCATTTATACATAGGGCGTTGCCCCATG
>JAOZVK010000393.1 GCA_029938185.1 Bacteroidales bacterium
TCCTGTAAATCCTGTCAAAAAATAAAATAATGTCCAATACTATACGTGTAGCCCGCATTAGTACAAAGACAATCTAATTAGTAAGTTATAAATAAGTAAATATCAGATACATAATATCCTATTAAATGAATAATAGAATAAAATTACTTGTACTAGCGTTTTTATTAAATTTTTTAAGTATAGTTAATTCGCAAAACCTTAAATTTAAACATTATACAATAGATGAAGGCTTGTCTCAAAGTGTAGTTAATTGTGTATACCAAGATAAAGATGGCTATATATGGGTTGGAACTCAAAATGGATTGAATAAATTTAATGGATATGATTTTGTGAATTATGTTCATAATCCAAATGATACAAATTCTATTAGTGATAACTGGGTATATGATATAAAAGAAGATAGCAATGGAAATATATATATAGCTACAAGAGATGGGCTAAATATACTAAACAAAAAAACTGGGAAATTTACATATTATGTACCTCCTGAAATTATAAAACACAGATTTATTGTTTATGGAATTGTATTTTACAATTCAGAAATTTTATATTTAAACACACATTCAAATTTATATAAATTCAATATAAAGAATAGTTCATTTACAAAATATAAAAACGATGTAGGTTCTGATGCTCAAACTTTTAATAAGTCTTTTCGAATAATTAAAGATAGTGATGGTTTAATATGGCAATCAACTAATAATGGTTTGTATACTTTTGATATAAAAACAGAGAAATTTAATGTTTTCAAATCAAACGAAACTGATAATAACAGTATTAGCAATAATTCTGTTTTTGAAGTATACGAAGATAGTAAAAAAAATATATGGATAGGTACGCTAAATGGATTAAATATTTATAATAAAAAAACAAAAAAATTTAGAAAATTTTTCTATAACCCCAATAAAGAAAATACTATAAGTCATAATTCAATTAGAGCAGTAATTGAAGATAAAAAAGGAATTTTGTGGATAGCTACTGAAGGAGGAGGTTTAAATAAATTATCATTTGATAAAAATAACAAAGCAGTATTCAAAAGTTATAAACATTCTGATGCAAATCAAAATAGCTTAATGCTAGATATTTTAGCTTCTTTATTATTGGATAAATCTAATGTTTTGTGGGTAGGAACATTATCTGGAATTGATAAGGTGAATCTGAAAGAAAAAAAATTCAAACTTTATCAAAGAAATACAGAAATAAACTCAATACCACTTAGAGACAATATAATAGCATCATTATTCAAAGAGGGTAAAGATATAATATGGGTTGGTAACTGGGGCAAGGGTTTAAATATATATAATCGCAAAACCAAAAAAATAAGATATTTTTCAAGCGAATTTGAAGGAAAAGACTATATATCAAACGATTTTGTTCACTATATTTTTAAAGACAGTAAAAACAGAATGTGGATAGGCACCAGAGATGGAATATCAATTTTTGACAAGCAAAAAGATAGATTTGTGTCCTTTAAAGAATATTTTAATTCAGAAACTTTTCCTGACTTCCCTAACATCAGAATTTATAAAATTATTGAAGATTCTCATAATAATATTTGGATAGCCAGCAAAAATGGACTGTATATTCTTGATATGAAAAACAAAAATTATGAAAGGATTTACAATAATAAAAAAAATAGTAATTATATAAGCGATAATTTAATATATGAAATATATGAAGATAGTAAGAAAAATATGTGGATTGGAACACAAAACGGATTAGATTTTTTTGATTATAAAACTAAGAAAATATCTCATTACAAAAGAAATAGTAAATCTACAAATACACTTATTAATAATTTTATAATTTCGATTTGTGAAGACCAAAATAATGATATTTGGATATGTACCGAAAGTGGTGTCAATAGATTTAATATAAAAGATTCTTTATTTATATTTTATAAAGATAAAGGGCTTAGTGCTAATGTTGTATACGAAGTTTTGAAAGATAAAAATAATGATTTATGGTTTGGTTCTGGATATGGTCTAAGTAAATATATTAAAAAAGATGATAAATTTAAAACATATACAATTGATGACGGTTTACAAAGTATGGAATTTAACCTTAATGCATGTTTTGCAAGCAACGATGGGGAAATGCTTTTTGGAGGAATAAAAGGTTTTAATTCGTTTCACCCTGATTCATTAAATGAAAATAAATTTGTTCCAAATGTAGTTATAACTAAAATAGAAAAACTAATTAATAATAAACAACAAAATATATTTATTAGCAGTCTGAAAGAATATTTCTTTGAATATTCTGATAATTCATTTACCGTTGAATTTGCAGCATTAGAATATACCAATCCTCAAAAAAATAGATACGCATACACTTTATTGAAAAACAGAGGTGTGAAACAAAAAACTAAATGGATTGATATAGGAACACGACGATTTGTTTCGTTATCGGGATTAGCTCCAGGCGAATATATTTTTAAAGTAAAAGCTTGTAATAATGATGGAATTTGGAACAACAAAGGTACAAGTGTTTTTTTAACAATTCATCCCCCTTTATGGAAAACAATACCTGCATATATACTGTATATAGTAATAATTGTAGTATCAATTTTCTTTTTTATTAAATTACGAGAAAAAAAGCTTATTAAAGAAAAAGAATTACTTGAGAACAAAGTTACTGAAAGAACAAAGGAATTGGCAAAACAAAAAGAAAAAATTGAAACTGCTTATAAAAACATAAAACAATTAAGTTCGATAGGACAAAAAATTACTGCAAATATATCAACTGTTAGAATAATTGATATTGTATATCAAAATATTAACAAGCTTATGGATGCATCTGTTTTTGCAATAGGAATATTTAATGCCAATGAAAACAGACTTGAGTTCGATGGAGCAAAAGAAAATGGAGAAACTTTACCTTTTTATTACTATGAACTATCTAATGAAAATGCTCCAGCCATTATTTGTTTTAAACAAAAAAAAGAAATAGCGTTATCTTCTGTTGAAGAATATCAAAAACTTGCAAAACAAAATGCAATAGTTGGAAATCTACCTGAGTCTTTAATATATTTACCTTTGATAAAAAACAAAAAAGCAATTGGAGTATTAACAATCCAAAGTTTTAATAAAAATAGTTATAAAGAAGTCCATATCAACATATTAAGGAATATTGCCATATATACAACAATTGCACTTGACAATGCCGATGCTTTTAGTAAAATTGAAAAACAGAAAGAAGATATCCAATATAAAAATATCAGTTTGCAACAAAAAACAGAAGAAATTCTTGCCCAAAGAGATGAAATAGAAGAGCAAAGAGATATTGCAACAAACCAAAGAGATAAAATCGTAAAACAAAATATTGCAATAACCGATAGTATATACTATGCCAAAAGAATACAAAAAGCAGTACTTCCTTCAAAAAGAATATTAAAAAATTGCTTTACAGATTTCTTTATATTATTTAAACCCAGAGACATAGTTAGTGGCGATTTTTATTGGATGAAAGAGGTTGATAACAAGCTTGTTGTTGTTGTTGCCGATTGTACAGGTCATGGAGTACCTGGTGCTTTTTTAAGTATTTTGGGAATTTCAATTCTTAAAGAAGTAATTCAAAAAGATAAAATTTATAAAGCAAATTCTATTCTCGAAGAACTTAGAAATAAAGTTAAACTTGCACTTGGACAAACAGGCGAAAGAAATGAACAAAAAGATGGAATGGATATATCATTGTGTATTATAGATAAGGATAATAATAAAGTTCAATTTGCTGGAGCTAATAACTCATTATATTTAATTCGAGATAATGAAATAAACATTACCAAAGGAGATAAAAACCCAATAGGTATTTATCTAAACGAAAGACCTTTTACAAATCATGAAATTAGTTTTCAGAAAAATGATTCAATTTATCTTTTTTCTGATGGATATATAGACCAGTTTGGCGGAGATAGAGGTTTAAAGTTTATGTCAAAACGATTTAAACCATTATTGTTAAAGATATACAAAGATGATATGAAACAACAAAGTCAGATTCTTGAAAATGAATTTGATAAGTGGAGAGCCAACTATAAACAAATTGATGATATTTTGATTTTAGGAGTTAGATTATAAAAAATGACTCTTCGAGCCTTTTAAGTTTTAACAGTCTCATCGTAATAACAATTTTGGCACCCACGTAAGATTGTACTCTCTTGTTTTTCAAGTGGTTTTAACTATAAAGTGAACCTTTGCGAAACTTTGCGTCAAACTTTGTGCAACTTTGCGGTTAAAAGCGTCTAACTTAGGAAATGACGAATTATAAATTACGAATTGGTTTACACCTAAATATAAGTATCTTACAAAAAACAAATCAGAAAGTTAATTTTAACGATTCCTTAAAACTGGTAGTGAAACAAATCATAAGTTTCTTTAGTATTATTTAGATTAGATTTATAGAATTTACATGTTTAAAATATCATGTAAATCATGTAAATCATGTAAATCCTGTCAAATTATTACATTTGTAAACTTAATCAATTTATGTTCTTAATACAGTAGCCACAATTTCTATTGTTCAATATCCTAATAAATAGATAGCTATAAAAAAACGATACTCTTATTTTTTATATTACACTGTCTATCAGGCATAAACAAATTTTAAACTTTTCACTTACTTAATTTATAATTATGGTAAAAATCATTAAAAAAGGAAGGAAAGTTCCTTCTCGACAACGAAGACGAAATCCTAAAACAGATAATGTAGGAGCAGAAAATATTTTTTTTATTGTATTGATTGTTATATTTATAACATCATATTTGTTTTTTAGTTACTATCACTTTGTATAAAAAATAGGAATTAAGTAGGTTATCATATAAAATCGACACTTTGTAAAGTTATAACTTATTGTAATTCTGGTGTAAACAAAATTATCAATTGTTTATTATCAATTGTCAATTACTTAGCTTTTAACTTCTTATGAGTATTCCAAAAAAAAACTGTATTAAGAAAAATTATATCTTAATACAGTTCTAAATATCAAATTGTTTTGATACTATCATTAAAAATATTAGCTGAGAAACTATCCCAAATAAGTTTTTAGAAGATTGCTTCTTGATGTATTTCTCAAACGTCTGATGGCTTTTTCTCTAATTTGACGTACACGTTCACGTGTTAGATTAAACCTTTGTCCAATTTCTTCTAATGACATTTCGGGCATTCCTATCCCAAAAGATAATTTGAGAATAACTCTTTCACGCTCTGTTAATGTAGAAAAAGCTCTATCAATTTCTTTTGATAAAGATTCGTTTATTAAGCCTCTATCAGCCACTGGAGAATCACCATTTTCTAAAACATCTAATAAACTACTATCTTCACCTGCTACAAAAGGTGCATCAACAGAAACATGTCTGCCTGACACTCTCATTGTATCAATTATTTTTTCTTTTGGTAATTCTAATATTTTTGCTACTTCTTCGGGTGATGGTTTCCGCTGATTTTTTTGTTCAAACTCGGCAACAGCCTTGTTATACTTGCTCAACGAACTTACTTGATTTAACGGAAGCCTAACAATTCTTGATTGCTCATTAATTGCCTGCATTATTGATTGACGTATCCACCAAACGGCATATGATATAAATTTAAAACCTCTTGTTTCGTCAAACTT
>JAOZVK010000394.1 GCA_029938185.1 Bacteroidales bacterium
GCAATATGTCTAAAATATTAATTTTGTATAAATACTATCAAGCCACAACAAAAAATGCCAACATTTGTATTATTGCATAATTGAATCATTGAATAATTAAATCATTGAATAATTAAATCATTTAAAGTACAATAAAAAAATGGCTTTTCCATATAAAATAAAACAAACAATTAAGTTTTATTGTAAAGATAAGATAAATTCAGCTTTGTTTTTTGATGAACTATACAAACATATAGAAAAATATGATATATTTGATAAAAAAATCGAAAAAATAAATGAAAAAAAATATTTAAAATTTTCATCAAAAAATTCAATTGTAAAATTTTTGTACCATGTTGAAATTTCTGTTGATATAACTGATTATGTAAAAATAGAATATACAATAATTATTATTGAACTTTTTAAAATTATATTACTTATAATCGTTATTATAGCTTTTTTTTCGCGTTTTTCGTTTGATAAATTTCTTATATTTTCATTTATATTTACACTTTTATTCTATTTAATAAATTTGATATATATTACTAACCAAATAAAGAATATTATAAAAAGCTCTGATATATATAAAAAACTAAATCCAAACGATGAAGATGAACTCAGCAAAGAGCAAGTTGAATGGATGAATAACCCAAATATTTGTTCAGCATGTGGAACACAGATAAACGATTTTGATAAAAAATGTCCTGATTGTGGGTTGTATATCGACAGAAAAATAAAAACAATAATATTTGATAAAACCAAATATAAAGATGTAGATTTGCATTATAAATTTATAAAGAAAAAAAAATAAACCATCTTCAATCTTTTTAATAACAGGCTATTCACTGGTACGCTCGGCAGGTGGAATAACCACTATATTGATATAACATCAAGCACAAAATTGTGGGTATTATTCGCAGTTAATTCTTTCTTGTAATCAAAATATTTTTTAATTTCTTATCGTGCATCATTAGGCTACCAGTTTTAAGTTTGCCGCTTTTTAAGCGCAAAGTTACACAAAGTTTGACGCAAAGTTTCAACCTGTGCAATCAAAAGTCCGTAAGGAAGATGACTATTGTTAAACCACGATAATAATCGTGGTATTAAAAGAACTTATGACATAAAGTCCCTCAAGGGACGAACTATTTTGCTCTATTCCCACAACTTATCGTTGTGGGTTTACAATAGTTCGTCCTATCGGACTTTTGATTGCACAGATTGAAATTTTCATGTTTAATAAAATCTTTGTTTTAGGTGAAATAATAAACTAAGCACCCATACAAAAGTTGTTACCTATTTAGTATAGAGCTTACTTATTGAAATACCGTTTATTATATATCTTGCGTAAGCAACATTAAATAGATCGAAAACCTTGAAGTACTGTTACAAAAGTTTTTCGACATTTGTATTTTGTTAAATTGCATATTAAATACTATTACAAAAGTTTTTCGACATATACTTATTAATAATTTCCTGCTTAGATTGTTTTTGTACTAATGCGTAAGCAACTATAAATAGGTCGAAAACTTTAGTCCGAAAAGTAAAACCATCAGTTATAAAAAGCTTTTTTTGCTCTTTATTTTTAAAAATAAAATATATTGAAAACAGATAGCTGTCAACAACACCTTTAGGGAGATTTAAAGGCTAATTGACTTTTCTTAGATAATTTGGCTACACGTATAGTATTGAACATTATTTTATTTTTTGACAGGATTTACAGGATTAACAGGATTGATTTTTATCCTGTTACGAAATACCTGATAAACAAGACCGTCCAACTTCTGACGGGTAGCCGATAATTTTAAATAAAAAAATATTTGAATTTGTAAAAGTGTCGAAATGGCACATAGTAAAATATTCTAATATGAATTTATTATTATACCTTATTAAAACATATAATTTAATAGCAGATCTTTTTGTATTTGAAGCCTATAAAAAAATTTCAATTAAGGAACAAAATTTCAATTATTTCTGCTAATAATTTTGACAAAAGTAAATTTGATTTTTTTATATCCAAATTAACAATTTTTTTTTCGTCTTTTTACTAAAAATTCAGAAAATCTAATATTCTGCCCATAAATATAATTCATACAGAGTCTTAGAAAAAATATATTATTATATTTTGTTATTTACAAAAAGCAAAATATTATTTTTTTTTATATTTCTTTTTGAAATTTGAATAATATGTATATCAGGTAATTGTAGTACAACCAGAGTGATTTAAAATTCTAAAAAATATTTTTTTTAATTTTTTTATAAAATATTTTTTTAGTTCAAATAATTTACAGTACTTTTGTGGTCATACCTCATACCAGTTACTGAATATTATGAATAAAAAAACAAAATTTTTAAAGCCAACTCTATTTGTAGAGCATGAATTAATAAAAGCAATTGTTAGCGGAGAATGGTCTTCTGGTCACAAGCTCCCTCCTGAAAGAGAACTTGCAAAATTGTTAGGAGTTACCAGACCAACTCTTCGCGAGGTTTTGCAGCGATTGGCAAGGGACGGATGGTTAACCATAAAACACGGAAAACCAACAGTTGTAAATGATTATAAAAATGGAGGTTTAGGTATTTTGAAAACTTTAGTTAGTTTTAAAGAAGTAGCATCTAAATCTTTAATAAAAGATTTACTTGAATTTAGAATTTTGATTTTACCTGAATTGGCAAAAAAAGCAATTCTTTTGAAATCAGAAATAATATTAGATAAACTAAATAAAGCACCTAATATTAATACAAACAGCAAGGAATTTGCAATTTTTGACTGGGATTTGCAAATTCTTATGATTAAATATAGCCAAAATTCAATTGCTTTAATGTTATTTAATGATTTAACTGATGTGTATCATAATGAAAGAGTTACATATTTTTATGATAAACAAACAAAACAAAAATCTATTGAATATTTCACAAAATTAAAAGATGCAATACTTAATAAAACAAATAATATTGAACAAATAGTAAAGTATACCATGGTTGAAAGTTTAAAGATATGGGAAAGTGAAAACTCAGTTTGATTAAATAAACATTAAGAATTTAATGATATTTTATTATAATATAAAAAATTGAATAAATACTTTGTAATTCTTGCAAATATTAATTTAGAAAAGTATGGGAGAAAAATTGCATTATAACTAACTTAAATTTGGTTTATTAAATTTATACTTTTTTTTTATTAATAAGTGAACAAAGTAAAAAGGCTCGAAGAGTCTAATTTATACCTTTTTATAATATATTTATTATTAAATATCAGCATTATAGATTATTAATGTGGAATATATAATATTAAAAATATGAAACGATTTATTGAAAATTATCAAGAAAAAGAATTTGATTTGATTGTAGTAGGTGGTGGAATTACAGGCGCAACTGTTGCATATGAAGCTGCATCGCGAGGTTTGTCTGTTGCCTTAATTGAAAAATCGGATTTCGGAAGTGCAACATCTTCTGCAACTTCAAAAATGATACATGGTGGTTTACGCTATTTAGCAACTTTTGAGTTTAAATTAGTGCGAGAATCTTTAAAGGAGAGGCGGGTTCTAACAAATATTGCTCCTAATTTTATTCATCCAGCATCATTTTTAGTTTCTGTTTACAAAAAAGATAAAGTTCCAAACTTTGCAATGAAAATTGCTATGTTATTGTATGAGGTTTTTTCATTTGATAAAAACAGATTATGGGATAAAAGCAAAAAAATGCCGAATCATAAAAGTGTTTCAGCTAAAGAAATTAAGAAATTAATTCCTAATGCATTAACTAAAGATTTGGTTGGTGGACAAATGTACTATGATTGTTCAAGTCATTCGCCTGAACGATTTACCTTAGCTTTTATTAAATCTGCTGTTAATTTTGGTGCATCAGTTGCTAATTATTCAAAAGTTGTTGAGTTTATTACTGAAGAAAATTCTGATATTGTAACTATTAAGGGAGTAAAAGTGATTGATGAATTATCAGGTAAAAAACACGATATTAAAGGGAAATTAGTTATTAATTGTTCTGGTCCATGGGCTGATATACTTTTGGATAAAATTAAGACAAAAACTGGTAATCACGAATTAAGACGTTCAGAAGGAATTCATTTTATTACTAAAAAACTTTTGGATAAACACATTTTTTTGGGTTCAACAGCATTAGGAAAACACTATTTTCTTTCTCCATACAGAAATCATACTTTAATTGGTACTACTGATAAGGAATTTATAGGAAATCCAGATGAGTATAAAGTTACAAAAAAAGCAATAGAAGAAATGCTTGATGATGTAAATAATTCTTTTGGTGAAAGCGAAAAAATAAAGTACAAAGATATTGTTTATACTTATGGAGGCTTGCGTCCATTGGTTGAAGATCAAACAGAAAATGTTTACGATTCATCACGAAAATATGAAATTACAGGAGAAAAGAAAAATGGAATTGAAGGTTTAATAACTGTTGAAGGTGGTAAGTTCACAACAAGCAGAATGCTTGCTGAAAAAGCTATTGACAAAGTTTTAAAAATTCTTAAATTACCCAAGAAAAAATCAATTTCAGAAAATAGTTATCTTTATGCCTGCAAAATTGATAATTTTCAAGATTTTATAGAAAAAAAACAAAAAGAATATCCTGAATTTCAACCTGAACAAATAGAATATTTAGCAAAAAGTTATGGTACCGAGATTGATGATTTATTTTCAATTATCAGAGAAAATGAAACTTTTAAAGAAGCTTTAAATAAGGACGGAGAGAATTTGGCTCAGGTACAGTTTGCAATAAGAAATGAAATGGCAGTTACACTATCCGACATTTTGCTTCGTAGAACAGGTTTAGGACATTTTGGACATCCTGGTAAAAAGACAATGGAAAATGTGGCTAAGATTGCCGCAAAAGAACTGAAATGGAATGATGAGAAATTAGCAGATGAAGTTAGTAAAATGGAAAAAATATTACAAATTCCTGAATGAGTCTTCGACTTATTTTATGTTACTTACACATTCTATAAACATTCGGCTACCCGTCATAAGTAGGACAGTCTTGTTTATCAGGTATTTCGTAACAGGATAAAAATCAATCCTGTAAATCCTGTCAAAAAATAAAATAATGTCCAATACTATACGTGTAGCCAAACATTCTAACAATATATAAATTAATAAATGTTATAAAACTTTTATTATACTCTAAACTGTTATCAATTATTAACCAAAGTATTGTACCATTGTACCATTGAATAATTGAATAATTGAATAATTGTACCATTGTACCATTGTACCATTGTATAATTGTATAATTGTACCATTGTATAATTGTATAATTGTATCATTTAAAGTATATTAAACAATTTAAAAAAAGAAAAAATGTTAAAAAATTTTAGATTTCAACCAAAATGGATTGATGAAGCACCAGAAGAAGGTTCCTACCGTTCAATTTTTAAATATGGAGACCCAAATGGTTTTAAGCATCCAAACAGAATGCTTTTTCATGAATTAAAAACAAAATTTAATCTTTCAAAAGAATATTTTGATAAAAAAGAAAACACAGGAAATGAGCTTGTTGATATTAAAGTTGAAAGTAAACTAAGTGAGTCTCAGATAGATAAATTTATTGAAATTTGTGGCAAAGAAAATGTTTCTTCTAAAGAATACG
>JAOZVK010000395.1 GCA_029938185.1 Bacteroidales bacterium
TTGATGGAATTGAAGAGGGTATGGAAAAAGGAAAAGTAGAAGGTATAAAAGAGGGCATGGAAAAAGGTATAAAAGAGGGTCTGGAAAAAGGGAAAGAAGAATTAGCAAAAATAATGAAAGATGCAAATGAACCGATTGAAAAAATAATGCAATTTACTGGATTGACTAAAGAAAAAATTGAAGCACTGTAAGAGACACTTGTTTGATTTAAAAGCGTCAAGAGGAGTATAAAAAAAGCTAATTTTTAGCCATTATAAATTACCAATCACTTATTTGTTAGGTGTATTGTAAGCCAATAAGTTTTTATATATTGCCAATATAATATTCCTTAAGCTATTTTATATTTTTATATTAAAATTTAATATATACCTTTACAAAAAAGATTTAAGCATGATTAATAGAAAAGAATTAGCATACAAATATATTTTAACTTTATCGGAATTAAGTAATTCGAGTAAAAAATTTATAGACAAAACAAATTTTGAAAGCAATGAACTAATTGAACTTTCAAACAAAAAGCTTGTAGTAAAGCCTGAATCAGTTCGTAAATTACTTTTACAAAACAATGTTAAATTCAAATTTAAAGTCATTTCGCATATTAACCTAAAAGGTGGTATCGGGAAAACTACAAGTACTGTTTCGGTGTCATCAAGAGCAGCACAGTATGGATTTAAAACATGTATTATTGATTTAGACCCACAAGGCTCGGCATCCTTAGCATTCAATAAATTACCAAGAGAAGAAAGCGATGATATAATATTTTATGATTTATGGCAAAAACCTGAAGATTTGTTGATTAAATCACTAAAGAAAATTCAGGATAATTTTTTTATTTTACCATCTTCTCTCGAAAATGCTATGCTGGATTCGAGTTTAATAAATCCCAAAAATTTAAAGAAAGCAGTACTAAACACATGTCGTATTTTAGAAAAAAGCAAATTTGACTTAGTTTTTATTGATTGTCCACCCTCATTGGGAGCTGCAACAATATCTTCAATATGCGCTTCCGATACGGTTGTTATTCCAGTTTGGAACGATTCATTCTCAATGAAAGGTTTAGACTTAACACTAAGCGAAATTGTATCAATATCAGAAACATTTAATATTGACCCTCCAGAAGTGAAAGTATTGTTTTCGAAATATGATAAACGTGAAAAAATAAGTTCTGAAACTATTGAGAAATTAGAAAAAAGGTACTCTAATTACCTTATACCAATATATATTAGAACAAGTACTGAGTTTTCAAAATCACTTAGAAACAATGAAACTATATTTGCATCGAATAGTAAAAATAATGCTAAAGATGATTATGATATGTACACAAAAAATTTATTAAATATTACAATATAGCCATGACAGAAAATAACAACGAAAACGTAACACGTAAACGTAGAAGAATGTACGACCCTATTGTTGAAGATGACAATAATAATACAAATGAAAAAACTGAAAAAGAGCCTGATCAATATGTCGAAGAGGTGAGAATGCAAAGAGAAACAAACTCTGATAAAATAATTGACGATTTTACTCACAGGTCAATGGGTTTAAGATTTGCCCCTATAAAAATCCTAAATAATTATGGGGTTGTTAATCTACAATTAAAAATGTTATCTAAGATTGCCGAAGTTTACGGAGTAAAATATTCTGAGTTTTCGGGAAAAGCTTTATTAATTTCGTATATTGGAATATTGAGATCAAAAACATCTGAAGGTTTTATTAGTAATTTATCCAAAAAAATATCTGGACTAGGTATGATTGCTGGAACACTAAATATGCCTAAATATGTTGGTGCTTCAACATATGCTATAGGAAAAGTTATTAGAAAACACTTTTCAAACGGAGGCTCACTAATTGATTTTGATTCTAATGAAATGAAAGACTATTATATTGAACAGTTTTATATTGGGCAAAAATTAATAAAAAAATATTAGGCTCTTTTAGAGCCTTTTTTTGCTAATAGCTTATTTAAAATATTGATATTATACTTTATAATGGTACAATTATTCAATGATACAATGATACAATGGTACAATACTAATGCGTAAGACACATTAAATAGGTCAAAGACCTTCAGAAATTAGATTTATAAAATCCAATTCATTAATAATTTTTATATTTAATTTTTTAGCTTTTTGCAATTTACTTGGACCAATTTTTTCACCAGCTACTAAATATGATGTTTTTTTTGAAATTGAGCTTGAGTTTTTAGCTCCATTTTTTTCAATAATTTCTTTAATTTGGTCTCTTGAATATTTATGGAATTTTCCTGATATGACAATCGAAAGCCCCTCTAATTTATTTGAGCTTACATTAGATGAGCTTGAATCTTTGTCTTTCAGCTGCAAGCCATGTTTTTTTAAACGATTTATTATTTCAATATTATTAGGTTTTTGAAAATAATAAATAATACTTTCAGCTATTTTGTTGCCTATTTCATCAACTTCTATAAGTTCCTCGAAACTTGCATTCATTAAACCATCAATAGATTTAAAGTTTTTACATAAAATTTTGGCAATTGTTGCACCTACATATCTTATTCCTAACGAATACAATACTTTATTATATTCTATTTTTTTTGATTCATCAATACTTCTTAGCAAATTATTTGTAGATTTTTCTTTAAATCCTTCTAAGGAAATAATTTGTTCTTTATTTAATTCATATATATCAGCAATATTTTTTACAAAACCGGCATTGAACAGTAAATTTACAGTAGCCTCCCCTCCACCGATATTCATAGCTTTTCGGCTAAACATATGTTCTATTTTTCCTTTAATTTGAGGTGGACAATTATCATGATTGGGACAATAATGTATTGACTCTCCATCTTTTCTAATCAATTTCTCGCTACATTCAGGACAATTTGTTATATATTCTAAACTCAAAATATCATTTTTTCTTTTTTCTTTATCGACTCCAACAATTTTTGGGATTATTTCGCCTCCCTTTTCAACAAACACCATATCCCCTAGCCTAATATCTAATGCTTTGATAATGTCTGAGTTATGCAATGATGCTCTTTTAACTGTAGTTCCTGCCAATAATACAGGTTTTAGATTTGCAACTGGAGTAACTGCCCCTGTTCTACCAATCTGATAATCAACCGATAGCAAATCAGTAGCTACTTGCTCGGCTTTAAATTTGTATGATATTGCCCAACGCGGAGATTTTGAAGTAAAACCTAAAATGTCTTGCTGTTCTATTAAATTTACTTTTATTACAATTCCATCAATATCGAATGGTAAATTGTGACGTTCGTTGTTCCAATAATTTATATAATCAAATACTTGATTTATAGATTCTGCTTTTTTAATATGAGTAGGAATTTTAAAACCCCAATCTTTTGCTTTTATTAAATTTTCGTAATGATAATTGCTTGGTAGTTTTTCACCTAACAAATAGTATAAATAACAATCAAGTTTGCGTTTTGCTACTTGTGACGAGTTTTGCATTTTTATTGTACCTGATGCAGCATTTCTTGGATTTGCAAATGGTGTTTCTCTTTGTTTATTTAGTTCATCGAATACTTTGTGTGGCATAAATATTTCGCCTCTTATTTCGAAAAAACTTGGATAATCCGAACCTTGTAAATTAAGAGGAATGCTTTTTATAGTTTTTACATTTTGCGTAACATCATCGCCTTTTACTCCATCGCCTCTTGTTACTGCATGTTTTAATTTTCCGTTTTCGTAGCTTAAACCAATTGCTACACCATCGTATTTTAATTCGCACACATACTCATATTTATCATCTAACAATTTTTTGACTCTTGAATCAAAATCTAATAACTCTTGTTGATTATATGTATTACCCAATGATAGCATTGAATATTTATGAGTAATTTGATTAAATTCTTCATTTGAATCAGTTCCCACTCTTTGTGTTGGCGAGTTAATCTCAAAAAAATCAGGATTTTCTTTTTCAAGTTTTTCTAATTCTTTCAGTTTCATATCATACTCAAAATCAGAAATTTTTGGAGTCGATAACACATAATAATTATAATTATGCATTTCTAAATCTTTTCTTAATGTAGATATTTGTTTTTTTATTTCGTTTTTGTGCATCTGTGTAAAAAAAAAATGGTTAAAAAATATAATACTCTTCATAATATTTATTTAACATATTATCTTCTAATCTATTATGAAGAATTTCAGTCTTTAGTTCGTCATAAAATTCTAATCTATCAATTATTTCACCTAATATTATTGATACTATGATATATATATAGAAATATTCAAAATTTATAAAATATAATATTGCAGGAATAGAAATCAAAAAACCTAGTCTAAAAACAGATATTATGAACCGATAGTTTATATATTCTTTGTTAAAATATATTTTTCTATGAATATATAATATAGATTTTATTATACCAAAACCTATTACGAATATTATATTTTGAGTAAATAAAGCAGTAAGAAAAACAACTGTCAATAATATACTCGAACTATGGATATTCAATTTATTTATAGATTTTGTTACTGAATATACATAATCAATTGATAATGAACATAAAATTATGACACCAAAGATTACATTAAATAAATATTTATTTTGATAAAAATATAAGTATGTAACAGATAATATAATATAAATTATATATAATAAAATTTCGCGACTTAACCACGAATGCCTCACATTTAGAATTGCTCTATATGCTTTTTGTTTTACGCCCAAATGAATAGTGGCAAATAATATATTGAAAATCGCTACACTTGTATAAATATGTGGATTAATATCAATTTTACTTTTGGAAAATAATACCGATGATAATATAGCAAATAAAAATGTAAATACAGCCAATGGCCATTCTTTTTTTAATTTTATTTTTTGGTATTTAGTATATGTCAAATATGTATTGCTAACAGAATATACTTGTTTGGCAATTTCGGGCATTTCATCTTCTCTGTTTATTGCCAATAGTTTTAATGATGGTTTTAGTTCGTAATCCGGAAATTCATTAATTGTTTTATAATCAATTTCTACATTATTTTTTTCAAAACTTAAAGCACCTGTTGGACACGAATTTGTACATGCAGGAGGTAATCCTTTCTTTAGCTTGTTGTTACAAAAATTGCATTTTTGAACAATTTTATATTTTTCACTATATACAGGAACATCATATGGACACACCCAAGTACAATATTGACAACCAATACATTTTTTTTCATCATGAATTATTACTCCAGTTTTTTTGTCATAGCTATATGCTTTTGTTGGACAATTTTTTAGACACAACGGATTGTCACAATTATTGCATGCAATAGAAAAATTAAACAAAGGAAGTTCAGGATGTTTTAGATTATTGTAAGTATTTATATTTCGCCATTTTATTGATTCATCTGTTTTGTTTTCTATTATACAAGCCATAATACAAGCTTCGCAAGCTACACATTTATTTGTATCAAAAACAAAAATATTTTTATTCATCACTATATTAGTTAATTAAAATATATCAGGTTTACAGATGTCATTTGTTAAGATAGCAAAAATAAATATATTTTGTATATAATAAAATTAGAACTCACAAAAAGCATCAAATTGAACAAAAACAATGGCAAATTAAAATGAAAGATTTATATC
>JAOZVK010000396.1 GCA_029938185.1 Bacteroidales bacterium
TTTTTCACATTCTACATTCAATATTCGATATTTTTATTTATTTATGAGTAACTTTTAAGTAAATTTTATTAACCTTTAATTTGCGATTGTTTTTTTAAAAAAGAACTGTTTTTGTGAGTTCTGTAACTTGGTGGCTGTTGGCATTTTTTTCATTAAAGCTTTGTCCGAAACTTCATCTTTATATACTTCAATTTTTTGTGTCTTTATTTTGGCTACCCTTCAGAAGTTGGACAGTCTTGTTTATCAGGTGTTTCGTAACAGGATAAAAATCAATCCTGTTAATCCTGTAAATCTTGTCAAAAAATAAAATAATGTCCAATACTATACGTGTAGCCCAATATTGCTTTGCCAGGATAATTTTTTGTTCCATTAAATGCCATGTGTTCAGTAAAATGCGCCAATCCATTTTCTTTATCGGTTTTAATTTGCGATTGTTTTGGAAAAAGAGAACTGTTTTTGTGAGTTATGATTTTTAAAGTATTTGCATTTTTTTTTAACTTTTGGTATTTTAAAAAAATATTTATACCTTTATTTCAGTAAGGTCTTTGAATAATTAAACATTATTATATATATATATTGTTAATCAGTGAATTACCTTAATTAATCACTAAAGAATTTTTGATAGACTATAAAAAATCAGAAATGGTAAAATTATTTATTTGTAGGCAATATATACTGAATTAGGATAATATTCTAAAAAAGGTTGAAAACTTATCTTTCCAAAAGTTTTAAACTTTTGGAAAGTTCTAATAACTATGATATAATTGACTATACAATAGTTTAAAATTAACCCTAATTGAGTATAATTTGATTTAAACAGAATATTGTATCATTGAATAATTGAACCATTTAAAGTATAAAAGGCTCAAAGAGCCAATTTAATTAATCTAAAAAATTATATATTATGGGAAACTCTTCAAGAGAAAGAGATTTAGTTTTGGCTCCAAATGAATATTCATTTATATCAGACCAAACCAAAGGTCATATAATAGCTTATGTGGGACCATATAAAACAAGTATGGCTAATACTGATCAACCAGTTTTTTTTGATGAAAAAGCAAAAAAATTTATGATTTGTTCGCTCGAAAAATCTATAAAAACCTTTACAACAGTACCAGAGGGTTGGTATGTTGTATTAAAAAATCCTCCAATTGATGGAGGACAACCTGTTCAGGGAACTTCAAATAATCTTACTAAATTAGATATTGGAAGAAAAGTAAATACGCCTGGACCAGCTTTTTTTGCACTATGGCCTGGTCAAATGGAAAGAGTAATTCAAGGACACAGACTTAGATCAAATCAATATTTACTGGTACGAGTATATGAAGAAGAGCAAGCCAAAAAAAATTGGAGTAATGCAGTAATAAAATTACAAAAAGGTACTGTAAGTGATGAAGAAATCAAAGATAAAATGCCGAATCTTGCAGTAGGAACTTTATTATTAATTAAAGGAACCGATGTATCATTTTATATTCCACCAACAGGAATTGAAGTTGTTAGAGACAAATATGGGAATTATGTTCGCGATTCGGTAACTCTCGAAAGACTTGAATACTGTATACTATTAGATGAAAATGGCAACAAAAGATATATAAAAGGACCTGATGTAGTATTTCCCAAACCTACCGAAACTTTTTATATGATGAATGGAATGAGAAAGTTCAAAGCAATTGAACTTAGCGAAAATAGTGGAATATATATCAAAGTTATTGCACCATATAAAGAAGAAGAAAATATTTATAATACTGGTAATGAATTGTTTATTACAGGTAAAAAACAAATGATTTACTTCCCCAGACAAGAGCATGCACTTATTAAATATGGCGACCAAGAAATATATCATGCAGTTGCAATACCGTCGGGCGAAGGAAGATATTATTTGAATAGAAACACAGGCAAAATTTCATTACAAAAAGGACCTTGCATGTTTTTACCAGACCCCAGAGAATCTGTTCTTATTCAAAGAATTTTATCAAGCAAACAATCCGAGTTGTGGTATCCCGGGAATACTGAAGTTATGCAATATAACACACAGTTAAAAGATATTGCAAGCGAAGATGCTACTGAAGAATTTATTACAGCAGACCAAATGCAGCAATATTTCCAAAAAGAAACTCCTGAATTAAGTCCGAATGAAAAATTATCAACCGAAATTGCAGGTGATGAATTTATTAGAGAACAATCATACTCTACAGCAAGAACAATAATTTTGGATACAAAATTTCAAGGAGCTGTTACTATTGATGTTTGGACAGGTTACGCAATATTGGTAATCGGTAAATCGGGAAACAGAAAAGTTATTGTCGGACCTCAAACATGTTTGTTAGAATATGATGAAAATATTGCAGTTATTGAACTATCAACAGGAACTCCAAAAACTGATGATAATCTTGTTAAAACAGTTTTTTTAAGAGTATTATATAATAAAGTTTCTGATATCCTAGAAGCAGAAACAAAAGATTTGTGTCCAGTTGAAGTTCGTTTATCATACAGAATAAATTTTACAGGTGAACCTGAAAAATGGTTTAATGTTGAAAACTATGTTAAATTTTTGACCGACCATCTAAGATCTTTAATAAGAAATGCTGTGCAAAAATATTCTATTGTTGAATTTTATTCGAATGGTATTGATATACTTAGAAATATAATTTTAGGCAAAGCCGATGAAAATGGCACAAGACCAAGTAGAACATTTACAGAAAATGGTATGCAAATATATGATGTTGAAATTCTTAATATAGAACTTCTTGATGAGGATATTGAAAAACTATTATTTAAAGCTCAACACGATGAAGTGAAACATCAGTTAGAAATTGATGCACTAAAAAAAGCATACAATTTTACAAAACAAAATGAAGAAATAACAAGAAATATTGCCGAAGAAAAATCGAAAACAGTAAAACAAAGAATTGAACTGCAACTTAATGAATTAGAAAAAGCAATATCATTAAGTTTAGCAAAGATTGAAGCAACTATTCAGTCGCAACAAAAAACATTGAATGGAAAATTATCTGAACAAAGTATTTTAGTAGAAATAAATGAAGGAAAAATAGGTGTAGAAAAAGCAACAAAAGAAATGCATATCGAATTGGCTCAAAAAACATTAGAACATGAGTTATTAAAAATTAAAGCTGAAGTAGATGCTGTTGTTAATAAAGCAAATGCTGTTTCTCCTGATTTAATAGCTGCATTACAATCATTCAGCGATAAAGCACTTGCCGAAAAAATGGCTGAATCAATGGGACCGCTTTCTATACTTGGAGGAAAAAGTATTGCTGAAATTTTTGCAAATATGTTAAAAGGAACAAGTCTTGAAAATGTATTAGCAAAAAAATCAAAAAAATAGTATAAAATATTTTGACTCTTCAAATCTTTGGTTACCAACGTAAGGTTGAACTTCACTATCTATCAAACAATTGTGTATAAACTGTCGGTGTGGCTTTAAGCCACACCGACAGTAATTTATTGCCCATATTTGTGTGGGTAGCCAGATATTTTAATGTTACATACGTAGGAATAATTTAAAATACGATTTTTTTTTATCTAAAAATAATATAAATTTGCACGTATTAAGTAGTCTTACAAAAGTTTTTCGGTATTTAGTTTTATACAATGAGTTATATCATAGTGAATTACAAAAATGCGTAAGCAACATTAAACAGGTCGAAGACCTTAACAATTAATAAAAAATCTAATAAATGAAAAATTTTTTTAAAATAACATTTGCTTCAATGTTTGGAGCCATACTGGCATTGTTTGTAGTAATAGGTATGAGTGTAATAATATTAATGGCTTCAATATCATCAGCCGCTGACGATGAGGTAACAACAATAGAAGAAAATACATTATTGCATATTAAACTAAAGGAAGAAATTGTTGATAGGGCATCTTCAAATAACCCAATAAACAATTTAGGTTTACCCGGATATTCAAGTGGCAACAAATTAGGTCTAAATGATATACTTGAAAGTTTAGAAAAAGCAAAAAAAGATGAAAATATTAAAGGAATATATCTTGACTTGAGTTCAATAAATGCAGGCTGGGCAAGTTTAAAAGAAATAAGAGATGCTCTTATAGATTTCAAAGAATCGGGTAAGTTTATTCTAAGTTATTCGGATATATATACTCATAAATCATATTATGTAGCAAGTGTAGCAAATTATTTATATTTGAATCCAGAAGGATATTTTCAGCTTGTTGGAATGAGTGCTCAAGTGATGTTTTTTAAAAATGCTCTCAAAAAACTTGGAGTTGAGCCTGTTATAATACGACATGGTAAATTTAAGAGTGCAGTAGAACCATTAATGCTCGAGCATATGAGCAATTCAAATAGAGAGCAACTTAGAACATATGTAGGTTCGATATGGAAAAATGTTATATCTGAAATTTCAAAAGACAGGGAAATTAGTGTTGAAAAACTAAATCTAATTGCTGATAGCTTGCTCATAAATAATGCTAAATCATGTTTGGAATATAAACTTGTTGATAGCTTGAAATATAAAGATGAAATTATAAACAAACTTAAAAAACTTACTGAAACTAAAGAAAAAGATGATATTAAATCAATCACACTATCAAACTACAAAAAAGTACCCAAAACAATTTCAGATGATAATGAAGGTTTAGCCAAAGATAAAATAGCAGTTATATATGCATCAGGTACAATTGTTACAGGAAACAGTAGTAATGATAATATGGGTTCGGAAACAGTATCAAAAGCAATACGCAAAGTAAGAAGAGACAAAAAAATAAAAGCTATAGTTTTGAGAGTAAACTCGCCAGGAGGTAGTGCGCTTGCTTCCGAAATTATTTGGAGAGAAGTTGTATTAGCAGCCAAAGTAAAACCAGTTATAGCTTCGTTTGGAGATGTTGCAGCATCGGGTGGTTATTATATAGCATGTGGAGCCGATACAATTGTAGCAGAGCCATCTACAATTACAGGTTCAATAGGAGTATTTGGAGTTCTATTTAATATGACAGAGTTACTTACCGATAAATTGGGTATTAATACAGATGTAGTAAAAACCAATGCACACTCGGATATTGGCAATATGTCTCGAAAAATGACTGATTATGAGCGTAATTATATTCAAATGAATGTAGAAGATATTTATTCAACTTTTATTTCTCATGTTGCTGAAGGTCGAAATATGACAATAGCTGATGTTGATAGCATTGGACAAGGTAGAGTTTGGAGTGGCGAAAATGCAAAATCAATTGGTTTGGTTGATGAATTTGGAGGCTTAAACAAAGCTATTGATATAGCTGCCAAGAAAGCAAAACTCGACAAATATAGAGTTGTGGATTATCCAAAACAAAAAAATTCGTTTGAAAAAATAATGGAAATGCTTGAAACTAAACTTGAACATGATATAATTAGTAAAAAACTTAACTCTAATTATAAATATTACAAAAGTCTTGAATATATTATAAAAAATCAAGGTATTCAAGCTATCTTGCCATATAGTATAAGTGTTAATTAATGTGTGTCCCATAAAGTCAGCAATTTTATAGGTCATGCCTGGTCTTATAAAAATACGAGCAAA